>CAYUOS010000060.1:0-18385 GCA_964446435.1 uncultured Rikenellaceae bacterium
ACCTCTGTATCACCGCGCTTTCCCCTGAGACCTTCATGATAGTCACTAAGCCTGACGATTCCTGTTAGGCCGCTGCTGGGAAATAACATATCCTCATCATGCATCTCCCTGAAACTGAGGCCCGCAACTATACCGGCACCAATAGCAATAATTGCAATGACAACTCTTGATATATGATTCTTCAACATACCGTCTCTATTTTATCTGCATAAGACGCAAGGTAAATATCAACAACACCATAATCATGGCTATCTGAGTCTTCCATCGTTTCTCGCTGAGAAACTCAAGTACGACAATCAGTGTAACATAGGCCAGTATCAATGTATAAATAACGTACAGAATCATAACTCTTACAGAAGGAGGTTTGCAATTTGTTGTGCGAATATAATCATCATTATCCCTATAGCCATCGAAAACGCGATGGGAATCAGGCATAGTCTAAGTATCCTGAAATGATTCTTCTCATCTATTATCTGCCCGGCGTATGCACAAAGCAGGGAGGGGGGAGGCATCATATCTCCCAATGCTGCCATAAGTACCAGCGCGGCAGTAACCATCAAGACGCTCTTTCCGATGAACACATAAACAAGAGGTACACCGATCACTGAGGCTGAAGCATAAGCCGACCCCATGAATGGCATTATTCCGGCAGCCAGATACCTCAATCCCTCAGGCAGGTTAAGGGCAGTTACAGCCAACCAACCCCTTACACCTGTCAGGGCAAGTATCTGCAGAAACATACCTACACCAACCAATATCGCAAGTACCGGCATGGCGCTTCTGATTGCATCTCGTGAAACTTCAAAGAATCTAATCCCCTTGCCGGTAAGAAGACCCATGATACTGCCAATCACAAATATGAGTGGAACACCAAGGTGGGGTATGAAAGTATGAAATCGTATCTCAGCTATCATATAGAATATTACAAAGACAATAGGGAAATAGAGCATGAACCCTCCCCTCTCCTTTCCTGATTCTTCATAAAAGGCCCTGATCTCATCGATGTCATATCCGGGAAGATACCTGTATCTGAAGTAGAGAGATACAAAAATAGCGGCCGGGAATGAAGCCACAAGCAACGGTATGCCAAAACCAATATATGGCATGTCGACCCCACCACCGATTATCATTACCGGAATGCTGATGGGAGGTGCAACTTCGCCAAATACCGATGCCATGGCAATTAGTCCTCCGGCAGCAAGTCTTGGCATTCCAAGCCTTAAAAGAATTGGTGCCACCAGTGCTCCGGTTGTAAGTATGCAGGTTGAGGCAAGACCCGTCAGCATCCCGGGGAACATTACAAAGAAGGTAATCGCAACTATAAGCAAGGTGGGTCTTTTGTAAAACAACAACAGAAGTTTCCTGCTAATTCCGGCAAGTGCTCCCGTTGCTTCCATGGTTCGCATGAAAATCATGGCAGTT
The DNA here is from genome assembly GCA_964446435.1 of uncultured Rikenellaceae bacterium. Classification (GTDB taxonomy): domain Bacteria; phylum Bacteroidota; class Bacteroidia; order Bacteroidales; family VadinHA17; genus SLNP01. The sequence goes on from CAYUOS010000060.1 coordinate 1,423, forward strand.
GAAATGATAAGTATGGCCTCAAGGAAACCGAAACCACCTTCAACCAAATGCCTGACAGGCAACCCCTCGCCCCCGACAAGCCCTCCTGTAACTGCTGCCATCATCAGTGAAACACCAGGTGGCATCCTTAAAAGGAAGACACTGGCCGCAAATACGGCAAGCATGCTTAAGAGAATAATGAGTTCAATGCTCATCCCCGAACGCAATTCAGTTAGACCGGAAAAACACCTTACGGTTAGTTAAATTGCGCCTCCAAAACTTCTGTGGCCCATATCCACCTTCCATCGGTATGCTTCCACCTGTAATGGAGATAGAAAGTCTCGTAGTCCCAGTCAAAATAGCTCTCCTCCTCCGGATCCAGCTCAAGAGTCGCAGGTGAATTATTGGTCCCTTCATTGGTGATCAGTATAATCTCCACTCCCCAACGACGCTTGTCTGAAGGGTTCGGAATAACCTTTAATCTGTAAAACTTGTTGTTATAGGTAGAACTTGTCCCTGTTGTCCCCCCGGCTATGGTGGTATTGGTTATCATCTGAATCCTGAGTGTTGACTCATCATGTGATGTGGGCAACTTGTTAACCTGGTAACTGGCTGAGCGACCGGTAGTTTCCGATTTAATAGAAATCTTGCTTACATAGGTCCATTCATAATCGTTCTTGACATCGACCCGCAACAACAATGTCCCCTTGACAGGATCGCCACCATATTTTGAAGCCGCCGTTATGGTAATAGGCAGATAATAAATCTGGCGGAAAGCGATAGCGCTATTAATGATTTTAACAGGCAAGTTGCCGAATAGTGAACCTGCCTGGATAGTGACGCTATTCGCAGGCAATTCATATGCATCAGCAGGCAGTATCTGCTGACCTGCCGGAACTTTGGCCGGATCAACGTCAAATGTCAGGGTATATGACTGATCAGATGTAAGCCCATATGACGTTACCAGGAAATTCTCCACCTTGGGAGTCTCACCGTAAATAACCTTTCTTCCTGTAACTGCCGGCGAACCCTCTGAATTCCTGTTAACCCAGAAATAGAAACGTGGCTGATCAAGCCTGACAGCATAGATTGACTCCAACTGCTCCTTGTTTTCAAGCAACCTGAACTTTGATGTTGACACCAGCTTTACAGGTATGGCATAAATATCAGCAGGTGTCATTCCAAGGGCATCGACCTTGTCGGTAAAAATCCTGATCGGTATCATAGCTGATACCGAGCCTCTGGGAATTACCACCTTAGTGCCTGTCAGTTGATAGCAATCTGCTGGAAGGTTTATTACCTGACCCGAATACTGCTGCGTTATGTCGCTATTATATTCCGTTATAATTGAAGGATCAACCGTAAAGGCAACCTCAATATCACTCTCCTGGTTTTCAGGCCGCACACCGCCGACATAAACACCAAGTTCAAGTATGTACTCATTATTATCCAGCTTCCATGCGGTATTGAAGCTGACTCCTTTTCTCGGCAGGTATATAGCCGGATCATCGTTATCAAGCCATACCTCAACCTTGCTGCAGGAAGAGAGTATTACAGTAAACGATATCAGTATTATAGCTATTCTCTTCATAAGTATTGTATTCATTGGTTCTGTTGTTACCTCTATTAGTTACCCCAGCCGGGATTCTGCTTAAGCTTACCCTCATATTTAACTATCTCTGAGTAGGGTATAGGCCACCAGTACATCTTATCTGCCCAAACGCGGTCTTCAACCTTAACAACTTCATAGGTATATGGAAGAATTGGCCTGTTGGTTGCCGGGTCAATTCCTGCAGGGGTAATCTTTATTCCGTGAATCGGATTGCCAAGTACCTCCCCCTGCTTCCAGCGGCGCAGATCATAAAAGCGATGACCGTTCTCGAAACAGAGTTCGATCCGCCGCTCATGCTTGATTCTTTCTCTCATCTCTGCCTGGGTCAGACCTGTTGGTATTGCAGGCATAAAAACCCTGGTGCGTACACGGTTAAGAGCCTCACGGGCCGTTGAGCCTCCACCCCTTAATGCCCCTTCAGGATGTGAAACATCAGGACCGTAAGCCTCATTCATCGCTTCGGCATAGTTAAGAAGCAGTTCGGCAAACCGGAACTTAATCCTGCTACGTGATGCAGCCGTATACTGGCCGGTAACATACGCATAGAAGTCTTCAGATAACCATTTGCGATAGTAATAACCTGTTTTGGTTGAAGTCGGATTAAGCGGATTCCTGTGCACACCTCCCTCATAAGTATCAATCAGATAGGCTCTTGCAGCATCATTACCCCAAAGAGTGCCGTTGTAGTTTATCGAAGCATAGAACCTTGGATCCCTGTTTGCATATGGATTTGCAGCATGTACCGGGTTGTTCCAGTCAAACGGAACCGCTGTTGCTCCCGTAACAGGTCTGCCGTTTGCATCGAGATTTATTACCTCAAAGGCATCAACCATCTCCTGCGTCGGATTCGTGTAGCCGTTGCAGCCCTGAACACCGGCAGGAAGATTATAAAACTCATAGCCGGCAGAATAGGTATTTGAACGGGTTGTGCCCCATATGTACTCAAGCTGTGACAGGTTGCCAACCAGTGATATCCTGTTATTGTATGTATTGGTAGCAGCAAACGGCCTGTTGAATTTTGTAACGGTCATAAGGTTGTAGAATGGATTGTCATCAATTGCTGCTTTCGCCGCATTGGCAGCTAATATCCATCTGTCAACGTCACCAACACTGTTTGCAGGCAAGCCGAACTCTTCAAAGTTTCCCTGATAGAGCGGACTGGCATAATAAAGGGAAGCCCTGGCTTTCAGAAACTGCGCAGCAGTCTTGTTTGCCCTGTGCCAGTTATTGTCATCCCACAGCAATGGCAGCCTCTCAATAGCCTCATCACAGTCTGAGATTATCTGATTGAAACACTCCTCCATTGTCCCTCTGGGTGTCCTCAACTCCTCTACATCATCAATCGACAGACTCTTCAGAATAATAGGGAATGGACCATATCTTCTCAGAATGTCAAACTGTAACCATGCCCTCCAGTAATATGCGAGCCCCTTATAATAGGTGCGGTCATTGGCCCTGGCCGGATTAGAAATATCATCTATCATAGCCGAATTGTCAACATTTTCCAGAAAGACATTACATATCCTTATCCCCTCATAGGCATTACTCCAGGGTGAGGTAAATCTCTGACGGCCTGACCAGTTGCCTCCGTATCTTATGTTAGGAATATTTGTCGGGTTCCATATGCCGTTCGTGAAATTCTTTACAGCCCCCTGAGGGTCTGAATGGACAGCCTCATCGGTGGCGGATGCAAACATACCATTACCACTGACATCGTTGATATAGGAATGGTAGATGTGGTTTGAACTTACTGTCTCCAGAAACCCCCGGGTAAAAAAGTAGTAGCTCCATACATCTTCAGGTGTCCTGGCAGCATCAGGCGGCCACGGCTGAAGGTATGGCCTCTCGCAAGAGGCAATAGCCATCAACATGACCACTACCATTATTGGCTTTTTTATTTTTGATATAACGTAACTTCTTTTCATAACCTAGAATTTGAGGTTGATACCAAGGTTAACAATGCTAGTCATTGGATACTTATTGACTCCGGCTGTCAGATCTTCCGGATCGAAATCCTTAACCTTCGATAGGGTAAGAAGATTATACCCGTTCAGGTAGAATCGGACTCCGTAAAGACCAAGTTTCCTGGCGGCTTCATCAGAAAGATTATAGCCAAGCTCAATGTTCTTTACCCTTATAAATGACAGATTATACATCCAGTAGGTCGAACCCCTGTAATTATTGTCGTTGGCAATAGTGGTCAGACGCGGATAAGTTGCATTTTCCCAGCTCGCAGCATCTGTATATCGGCCAAGTGAATATGTGGCAATGCCACTGTTGTTATAAAAGGCCTGATTTACACTGTTACGGTTTATTACACTTCTCATCGAACTTCCCTGAAACAACACTGAAAAATCAAAGCCCAGAAATGAGAACCCCATGTCGGCAGCATACGAAAGCTGTGGAAAAGTACTGTAACCGACTGTCGTCATGTCAAGGGCATCGATGATATTATCACCATTAAGGTCTTTGAACTTGATATCACCCGGCTTGACAGGCCCGAACATCTGAACAGGACTGTTGTCGATGTCAGACTGATCCTTGAATAATCCTACAGCTATCAGAGCAATATTCTGCCGGACCATTCCTCCTGTTTCATACAGATAATCGTACTCCTTGAATGGCTCATCCATGAAATCGATACGGTTAGTATAATAATCCACCATCCCGTTTATCCAGTAGCTGAATTTTGATCCGCTGCTGCGCCATCCCAGAATGGTTTCAAGACCCCTGCTGTAAACAATTCCCTTGTTCTCAATAGGCAGGTACGTCTCCCTTATTCCGATTACCTGTGGCACACTGCCTACACCACGGGTGAAGATATCAAACCTCTTCTCAAACCACACCTCCGTAGTAAACGAAAGCCGGTTATCAAGATGCCTTGTATCAATCCCAAAGTTTATCATCCTTCCTTTCTCAAGAGTAAAATCTGGATTGGGAAGGATACCCTCATATACTATCGGATTGAAGTAGGCGAGCGATGTGCCGTACCTGGTCCTGCTGTTGGAACTCCACCACCTCTCACGATACGGGAACCTGTACTTCAAACTGTTTGGATCGAGGTAGGTATAATCCTCGTTACCGGTCAGGCCCCATGAAGCCTTCAGCTTCACATAGGGAAATATCGCAGAATTATTGAAGAACGACTCTTCTGATACTATCCAGGCTGCTGACAACGCTGGCAGGAATATCCTGGGAGTATTGGTCTCGAAAAAATTGTCGCTTCCGGTGAGCACTGCAGACGATTCAATGAAGTACCTGTTATCGTATGAGTAGTTCAACCGAAGGGCAAAATCTTCTATCTTCTTATCAGGCTGATTAGCCTGCTTGATGATTGTGGTGAACCTCCTCCACATAGCCAGACCATCATATTTGCTTAATCCGGATTTCCTGGTATAAGTAAGATTTAGATTCTGGCCATTGTAGTATTCAACATCTGTACCAACTGCCGATGTCAATGAAGAAGGCTCATTATAGTAGACATAATTGATACTGTTGTCAGGCATCACCTGACGCTCCCAGACCTGGTAATTCTTATATCTCGATACCCTGTAGTAATTAAACCCGTCAGCATCAAAGGTAAAACTGGCAGCCAGACCCTCAGTTATGAAATCAAGATCATACTTAAACTGCAGCCCCAACTGGAAAAACCTGTATACCCTTTCAGAATTGCCCCTGTAAGATAGCTGACCCAGTGGATTTGTTGTGTAGATAACATTTCCTCCAAGCATTAGTATCTCCTGATTCAATGATGGCTCTATACCCATAAATGAAATAGGATATGCGTTGGGGGGGGTGTCAGCGAGAAGCCCAAAAATCGAAGATTCATCGTCCGATCCGTAAGGGTATCGTCTGTCTTCAATTTTTCCTGCCAAATTAAGAGCAGCGCTCAAACGACGGGTTACTGAAATATCCAGATTCGTCCTGACATTATACATCGATGAACGACTCTTTGTTTCGAACTCACTGTTTTCATCCATCCTGTCGTACAGACTGCTCAGATTATTGTAGACAATTGAAACAAAATACCTGACTATCCTGTTGCCCCCCGACATCGACAGAGCACTCTTTCGCTGGAAGGTATAGGGTTTAATGAATTCATCGTAGAAGTCATTATCAGGATGTGTCAAAGGACTGGAACCTGTCCTGTATTTCTCCAGGTCAGCATCGCTGTAGAGAGGCGGCAATCCATCATTAATCCTCGCTTCATTATGAAGCCTGGCATAGTCATACGACCCAAGAAACTCTGGAAGGCGAAGGGGACTTACAACTCCTGTACTAATCTCCAGGTCAATGGTCCTTTTGTTTGCCTGCCCTCTTTTGGTAGTCACAAGAATTACCCCGTTGGCACCTCGCATACCATAAAGCACTGTGGCAGCAGCATCTTTCAATACGCTGAATGACTCTATTTCGCTGGGATCAAGATCGGTAAACCCTCTCTCAAAGCCATCAACTATTACAATGGGAGAACCAACAGCTCCTTTCGACATACTATTCCATCCTCCATCCTCAAGGGTTCTTATTCCCCTGACCCTAAGCGTCGCACTCTCCCATCCCGGAGCCCCTGACTGTTGAACAACCGTAAAGCCTGGAATACGGCCTGAGACAGCTCCACTCAGGTTCAGCACAGGACTCTTCCTGAGTTCAGAGTGACTGATTGTTGATACAGAGCTGGTTAAGCTACGCTTGTCAGATACCCCCCACGGAATAAAAACCCGGTCCTGTATTCTTTGTCCCTCAGGCGTGTATACAAGAATTATCTCCAGGAATTTATTATCGTAAACAGTAACTGTTTTCATCTCAAAACCATCTGCCACGATGGTAATTATCGTATTGACACCCGGCACCTCTATCGAGAAGTTGCCAAATTCATCGGTAACGGTAAAACTGGTTGACTCCTGAATCTGTACAACAGCATCCATAACAGGAACATCGAGTGTACTCTTTATTACCCCGTCAACGGTAAAGGGTGTTTGTCTTCCCTGGGCAAATATGCCAGAGCTGCCGAAAAACCCGAATGCAAGGCAGGCAAGGAGCATGGATAACTGTTTCATCATCCTGCATTCTGGAAAATATTTTATAATCATATACATTTCTTTAAGTATTAAGTTAATCTCCCGTTACCATCCCGGATTTTGCTCAATTCCCATGATATATATCTCCCTCTGCGGGATTGGATACAAATACATCCGTTGAGGATCAAAATAACGTTGCTCAACTACCTTGCGGGTATAGATAAAGTCAGAACCTGATTTGACAACATCAACCCCGTAAATCGTACCACCAATATTTTCCGGTCCCTTCTTCCACCTGAGAATGTCAAACCAGTAATGAGTTTCAAATGAAAGTTCTATGACTCTTTCATTACGACATCTCTCACGAAACTCGGTCTTGCTCAAACCTGCCGGTACCGGAGGCATCCCATCGGGCAGTACAGGAAAATCAGGATTCCACTGTCTCTCCAGCAAAACCCTGTAATAGGGATCGGAAGCACCTGAAATGTCAGAGTCAGACGGACATTTCAGCCTGGCTCTGATCATGTTAACGGCATCTCTGGCCGTCATTTCTCCTGTTGTTCTTCCAAGTCCGTCAGCATCAGGACCGAAGACCTCATTCATGGCCTCAGCATAGTTTAGCAGAACCTCACCATAGCGAAAATAGAAAGCAGATATGCTTGCCGATCCAGGCTGAAGCAATGACTGCAGCTCACGTGGCCAGTACTTCCTCATGTAATATCCTGTAGGTGTGAAGAGGTGGTCCTTCGGATGTATATCCTTACCATAGTTGGTTCCGTCTCTCCATGTCTCAATCTTACGCGATATCCAGAACTGATCGTTGAATATCACAGTATAATAGAACCGTGGATCCCTGTTATGATACATGTTATCAACATGTTCCGGATTGCTCCAGTCAAATTTGACAGTGCCTGTCGGGTTGCCGCCGGCATCAAACTGTATTATCTCAAACCTGTCTACGAAATTCTGAGTTGGAGAGCAACTGGCATATCCCTGAAATCCCTCACCAGGTGTCGCCTGGTGATACCTGATAAGATTCGAAGTAAAGGTAAATGTATTACTGCCCCTGTGCCTTGGCATTATTATTTCAGGCATGTTTTCAGGATAATCTCGCATGAACAGGTTCTGATAGTCATGGTAAAGAGGATGCAGACCAGTAGCTTCACAATAGTCAATAAGATCACGTGCCGCATTAGCCGCTTCCAGCCATCTCGCCTGATCATCTGAAGGATTATTTAGTGGACTGGCAGAGTATAGCAGCAACCTTGACCTCAGAGCCAGAACAGCCGCCTTGGTAACCCGGCCATATTGACTCGGATCCCACTCATCAGGAAGTAAGGGTAGTGCCAGTGTGAGATTTTCAATTATATAATCCCTGGTTTCATCATAGCTCGATCTCGGTATTCTTATATCTGAATCAAGCTCCAATACCTGCTTTATTAGCGGAACACCCCCGTATCTTTTCAACAACTCGAAATAGTAAAATGCAATAAAAAAATGAACTTCTCCTTTCATGGTCTCCTTGCGGCTGACGCCGTCATAAAGAGGTTCATTGTTGAAAAGATTCATGTTTTCAAGAAACATATTGCATCTACGTATCTGGGGGTAGATATCATCCCACCGGGATATCTCGGCGGAAGCTGCCGTGCCCAGCCAATTGCCTACATTGAAGGTATTATTGGCTGCCCCGTAACTGGCAGTATATTCAGACATATCTGTTGCTGTCTCAAGAAAACCATAACGGGTGGTACTTGTACTGCTGAAAAAACCAGCGGTCCATAATGGCGGAGTATAGTAATAGAGCAGGTCGAGATATCTCTGTGCCCTTAAATAATCCTGAAATATATACTCTCTGCTCTCCTCCCCGGTTGGGGCCTGGTCAAGGAACTTCTCACAGGAAGAGAGTAATGTCCCGGCCAGAATAACAACTGTAATCAAACGTATTATGTAGTATTTCATAGCTTCACCTCCCGTTAAAAGTTAAGGTTTATCCCTGCACTGAAATTCCTCGACTGCGGATATACCCGGTCTGTTGTCCCCGAAGCTGTCTCCGGATCAAGAACCTTTAGCTTATCCCAGGTAATAAGGTTTACCCCGCTCAGGTAGATTCTCAAACCTTTCACACCAATCTTTTCAGCTGTTGAGGGTCTTAGAGTATAGGCAATTTCTGCCGTTTTGAGTCTCAGATAAGAGTTGTCCTTAAGAAAGAATGTATTCTGAACATGATTCTGGCTCACTGCTCCGATATGCAGGGCAGGATAGGTTGCCGTCTCATGGGTTGAAGGGGTCCACCTTCCCTGATGAATATCCTGTACCTTGCCACGGTTGGAAAACTCATACATCAGAAAACTTGAAATAAAAACACTCGACTTTGCCGCTCCCTGAAAGTGGACATTTAACTCAATGTTCCTGAATTTTGTCCCGAACGTCGAGCCGAATGTATATCGTGGCATTGTTGTGTAACCAATTGGCACCCTGTCGAAAGTATTGACCACACCATCCTTGTTGAAATCAACATAACGCAGGTCGCCAGGAATCGGAACCGAACCAACCTGTTGTTCCGGTGAATTGTCTATTTCCGACTGATCCTTGAAAAAACCAATAACCTGGTAACCCCGAAACTGCCCAATCGGGAAACCCTCCTGCTTCAACCACCATTCCTGATCCGCTGGTTCATCCCTGAAAACCACCTTGTTTATGGAATATGCAACATTGGGCCTGATAAAATAACTGATATCCTTTGTCAGCTGACCCCTGAGATTTATTTCAAGTTCATAACCGTTTCTTGATGTTTCTCCAATATTCATGTCAGGTACTCCGATGCCAAGAACACCTGAAATCGATCTTGGCGTCTGAAGTATCCCTTCCCTCCGTTCGAAGTATCTGTCAAATGTGATTCCTAGCCTGTTCCTGAAGAGCTCCACATCAACACCCAGGTTAACCTGCTCAGCTGTCTCCCAGGTTGCCAGCGGATTTGCTATAGAAGGCTCAAAAGAGTATCCAAGACTTGCTCCTACAGTCTGACCAAAATATGAATATCCCGTAGTTCCTGTTGTCCACTTCCCTTCCTTGTAGATAAATCTCGTACCGGCATAGTCATTACCGGTTTTTCCATATGAAAGTCTTAACTTAAGAATATCAACCAGGGTTATAGATTCAAGGAACCTCTCTTCGTGAATATTCCAGCTTGCTGACAACGAGGGAAATAACCCGAACCTCCTTCCTGGCGCAAAGTTTTCTGAACCCCTGTAGGAAGCATTTGCCTCAATGTTGTATCTGCTCTTGTAACTGTAGTTTGCACGGCCCACAAACAGAACGCTGTTATATGGTATTTCATCGAGAATCCTTCGCTCCGCCATGTTGGCAGCAAGCTGCAGCCTTATGTTGTGAACATCAAATCTTCTGCTGAAAATTACGTTGGCAAGCAGGTCAAGTTTTCGGTCAACCTCTTCGTCAGATGCAATGGAAGAGCCGAAGAATACTCTTTCGAGGTACTCAACATACCTGTCAGCACGCCCAGCTCTCGAAACAAGCTGATAGGTATTCTGCGTTTCGGTCCATTGTCTCCGCAATTCAAAACCTGAGTCAAAGGCTCCCCTGACATTAACACTAAGGCCTTTAACATATTTGTCCAGCTTCAGATCCAGCTTGATTGCACTCGTCAGCCTGGTATTTATCCTGTCGTAACTGCCCCGTGACTGAAGGAGGTAATAGGGATTGAACTGTGGGAACTCGGCATTGCCGGCAAATGAACCGTCAGGATTGGTCGCGGGCATATACCATGGCGCCAGACGGTTCATGTTTCTGAATATCTCAAGCTGCTGGTAAGGCTCTGACAAATCACCATATGTTCCACCCAATTCAACTGAGAGAGTGAATGCTTTCGTTATAAGGGCGTCAACATTGGAACTGAATCTGTACCTGTTGAAGGCAAATTCAGGATTATAAATGCGGCCCTGCGAGGTCTTAAGCTGACCCTCCTGCCTCATGTACGATCCTGAGAAAAAGTATCTGACAGTCCTGGATCCACCCCTGAAGTTGAAAGACCCGTTATACTGCGGCGCAACCTTTTTCATCATCAGCTTATACCAGTCAGTATTCGGATACCTGTAAGGATCTGCCCCGGTGCGATACATCTCAAGATCATATTCAGAAAAAACCGGATCATTGCCGTCATTCATCAGGGCTTCGTTGTACAATAAAAGACTCTGGTATGAATCAAGATAATTTGGGTATCTCGTAAACTGCTGGAATGTTGTTGAAAGATTAACTGATACAGTTGTGGTGCCTTCCTGTCCCCTTTTTGTGGTTATTATAACAACTCCGTTGGCTCCCTTGGTTCCATAGACTGCTGTTGCTGCAGCATCCTTCAATACTGTAAACGACTCTATCTCTCCGGGATCCATAATGGTGAAAAGCTCTGCAGTTCGCTCAACTCCGTCAATCACATATAAGGGCTCTGCATTATTCCACGTTCCACGGCCTCTTACATAAAGGGTCGCAGCATCACGTCCCGGCTGACCCCCGGGCTGAATTGTGGTAAGCCCCGGAAGTCTTCCTGCAAGAGCATTTGTAACGTTGGCAACAGGACTCTGGGTAATCTCTGAGGCCCTGATTGCTGTTACCGCTGCTGATACAGTAGCTCTGCGCTGCTCACCAAAACCGACCACAACTACCTCGTCAAGAGCCTTCATCTCGGGCTCCATCTTAACGTTAAGGATTTCTGACTCTCCCAGCGGGAAGGTAAGGGTCCTGTAGCCCACGAAGGCAAAAGAGAGACTCGAATTAGGTGGAACCGTTAAACGGTATTCCCCCTTATCGTTGGTTATTGTTCCGATTGTAACGTTCGATTCAACAAACACATTCACAAAAGGAAAGGGTGCGCCTGTCTCGTCAGTTACAACACCTCTGACAACTCTCTGCTGGTAGCTCGGATTATCAGGCCTGTCAGGCCCTGACACTCCCACCGCCTGCAAAGACGTTAATGCAAGGCAGGCAATCAGGATAAGTGCTATCCCAAACCTGTCCATTACATAATGACGGTAAGGTTCTTTCATAAAGGATTGATTAAAGGTTAGTATTAGTTAGTCTTTTCACTATTTGGTTGATTGAGTTAATTGTTCTATAGGTTAGTTCTTGATGAATTTTCCGGCTTTTATGCCTCCGGCCTGTATGACTCTGATAATGTATATGCCCGAATTCAGACTGCTGACATCAACCGATGACGATTGCTGAATCTTCGATTGCATTACCATCCTTCCTGCAAGATCGAAAACTGAAATATCGCAGTCCTCAATGTTGATACCTTTCAGATACAGAATATCATTGACAGGATTAGGATAAGTAATTAGTATAGTGGCTGTTGAATAAGTCGACTCGGTCGCTGTCATGGTTGACCTCGGAGTAACAACAAGATCGTCAATGGCAAGCAAATGATCAAATCCCGGATCATCAACATTGTCACTCCAGCGAAGTATGATCTCCTCACCCGGTAAAATGTTCACCGATATGGAGGACGAAAGCAGAGCCCTGTTGGCTGCCTGGTTACCATCAATTGCTGTCTGGTATATACCAGGGTCTGTATTCGGGGATGTGAAGTTCAACGCAGAATGACTTATATAATTACCATTGCGTATGTTTGTAGCCCGCGATGATTTCATATAATCAAATGTGAGGGTGTTTGGTACGACACTTGTCGAAGAGCCCCCTACCCGCCACTGTTCTCCGGTATAGGAGATATCAAGAGAGGTGACTGTTAAACCAGTATTGTTCACAAACCTAAGCCCAAAACCCAAAGGCCCCGTCGAACTGCTGTAGATTAGTCCGAGAGCCCTGTCTGAAGGATTATTGCTGTGACCGGCATTAAACAGATAACCATTCCCGGTGGTTGATGAGCCTACCGTATACCTCCTGAATTCAAGCGGCTTTGTACTGTTCAGGGTATTAAATGCATACATCCCGGGGAACTGGGTATCATTATCTATTAAAAAATGGGTCTGGTCTCCCGGGAAGACAGCATCAAAGTTTTGCACATACGGCACATCAATGGCATCAAAGCTTATTCCTGAGTCTGTATCATTCCAGGTAAAGTAATTATCCAGATCAGTAAAGTAATGCAACCTGAGATAATCAAGAATAACTGATGCAAGCTTGTTTGAGAAATCAACTCTTGCAACATGATCTGTCCTTATTGTTGAATGAGCCTCCAACTGAACGCCATCAATCAACCCCCCATCACGTGAACCGTGTCTGACTGTATTGAATCCCCCTGAAAAATAGGGATCAACGCCGGGAGAGGTATTCTGCGCGCTGGGAACACCAGGTATGCCCCTGTCAGCCACAAGGGTTCCTATACTGAGAGGGCCCCTGATAAGCTGAGAATGTGCAAGGTTTCTTACATTGTTTCCGGCCAGGTTACGGATGCTGCTCTGATTAATATAAGTCTGCTGGTTAAGAGTAGCGTCGCTGTAACCCAGCTGAGTCGAACTCAGCAGATACCCCCATTCGATCCGCTGAATATCATGGCTATGGCCATGCAAGTCAATGTAAAACCCTTTTCCCCATTGCCTGGTAACAATAGCCTTGGCGCTGTCGATATATTTGTGCCATTCAAACCAATAGGGAGATGCCTCGTTGTTTCCGCACGTCGCTTCGTCATAATCCCTGTTCGCGTCCAGCTTCTTTCGTGCAAGACGGCAAATAATAATATGGGGATACCGCCCTGTCATCTGAAATATCTCGTACTCTATCTCCCTTATCAGTGTCTGTGTCCTGGAGTCAACTCCGGTAAGGCCGCATGTCCTGTCAGGAATATCTGAGGGCTCAATCGTCCCCCCATGTGGAGCGGTGATAATTATCGGCAGGTTACCGGGGTGATATTCAATATATCCGTTCTGGCCAAAGTATATGTTGCCGGGAATGAACGATTGTGCAATTATTTTAAAGTGGGCTGCTGTTGATACCCCAATTAAAACAGATATTAAAAGCCGGTATATAGTTCTTTTCATTCCTTCTAATTTTAAACCAGAGCAGCCCGACCACCGGGAGGTGAATAAACAGACTCACCTCCCTTAGTCAGACTCTTAAATAACCTAAAAGATAAACTGATATTAAGGGCATTATATAAATCACCATCCTCTACTCCTTAATGAACTTCGTGACAAAAGTCCTTCCTGTTGGAGATTTTACTTCGATTGCATAAATTCCTGCTGCCAGATTACCGACGTACAACTGGCCAATGTCTGAACTCCAGGATGCGTTGCCCGACATAACCCTGCGTCCAGACATGTCATAAAGCACCATCGACTTAGCTCCTGTGTTACTTGCATCTATTGTAATCACGTCCCGAACAGGGTTTGGATAAACAACCAGGCCTTGTTCCCTCACAAAAACATCTCTTGCTGAAGTAGATGTTGACCGCGGTGTTACCACAATATCGTCAATGCCTAGCTGGTGATCAAAGCTGGAATCATCAACCCGGTCAATCCATCTTATCATAATCTCTTCTCCCTGAGGAATTGTAACGGTAATAGTGGCACTTTTTAAAGTACGATTCTCAGTAAGATTACCGTTAAGTCCTACTGCCGGAGTCGCCGGGTCTAGATTGGGAGAAACAAAATACAGGGAAGGTACTGCCGTATACACACCACCGTCCATACCATCCGAGATTTCATCTACCACGGCAGCCTGAAGATATTCAAACTCAAGTGTGTTTTCAATCATTACTGTGGCCGATCCTCCTCTTCTCCACATCTCTCCCCAAAATGATACATCGAGAGATGTGATAGTCGCCCCTGTGTTGTTTTTGAATCTAAGCCCCACCGTGAGATTTCCGGTTGCTGAGCTATAAGCAAGCACACAGGCACGTTCCATAACATCGAATCCCTCTTCGGCTGAGCCATAATTATAGAATCGCCCTATGTTGGACAAGATCGAGCTTACACCCCTTGTAAGAAATGTGAATACCTGAGGATCAGTATTGCCCGCAGTTCTGTAAGAGTAGAACCCCGGAAAGAAGGTGCCGTTGTTTGGTATTTCAATCGTTTCATCTCCCCACCAATTGAAGTTTTGCGAGTAGGAAACATCCATAGAGGCAAATGCAATCTGACCCTGCACTAAATTATTACACATTAGCAGACCTGCCAGAATAACAGATGTTAAGAGTAGAGTTCTTTTCATATTCATTGGTTTTAGGTTAAGATATTTTAGAACGGGTCTATTAATCTGAATTGAGAAAAACTACACACAAAACCGGCTACCAGAATGAAAAGCTTGAAGGCTTACTGCTGTTGTACCGCTTCGGGCCGGTCAAATGATATGCCAACCGAACTTATAATTATTAAGCCGGTTGTATCTCTGAGCTTTACGACGCCCGGCGATTATCCAGTGAGAGTAATTAACCCATCATACTGGGCTGATTTATCTCATAACGAGAAGGATATTTTACCCTATTTTACAAAAGAAATGCAACTTATCTATGCCCATTCTGAAATTCATCATCAAATATGCATTGACCCGAAAATATCGCCGCAATCAATTATTAACCTGAAGGCCTTATGTGACGATAAGAAATGATTGGCCTGCTTTTTGCTCATTAGAACGATTATCATTTTTTCATTGGAAATGAGCCCAAACAACCCACTGCTGTCAATCCTATTATTGCTTATCATCTTTCTCCATGCTCAAGACGCACCCAATCAGATACCTAAATCTGGCAACAATCAATCCCAGGCCGGTAATTATATTGAGTTTATTAAGGGAGACATGCCATTGATAGTCTCTATCGGCCATGGGGGTTATCTTATGCCGGCTGAAGTTCCTGAGAGGATCTGTACTGACTGTGCAAAGAACCAGGATATCTATACCCTTGAGATTGGTCTGATGCTTATGGATTCGATCCAAAAATTAACCGGCAGAAAACCCTATGTGATAATAAATCATCTTCACAGAACAAGGCTAGACCCTAACAGGAATATAATTGAGGCTGCATCAGGTAATGAGATAGCCGAAGAAGCATGGCGACGGTTCCATGGTTTCATAGAGGAAGCCCGTAATGAGATACAGAAAATTTACGGCAAGGGACTCTATATAGACCTTCACGGACACAGGCATGAGATTAAAAGAACTGAGATAGGTTATCTGTTGAGTGATCTGGAATTGCAGCTCGAAGATGATCTTCTGAATGATGAGGCATTTGCAGCCTACAGCAGTATCAGCAATCTGGCCCGGAATAATCTGAACAACCTCTCATTCACTGCGTTATTGAGAGGACCTTTGAGCCTTGGATCGATGCTTGAGGACATGGATTACCCCTCAGTACCATCAGCCAGAGCTCCCTGGCCCAATCCCGGTGAACCCTTCTTCAGCGGAGGATACAATACCATGAGGCATGGGTCTTCATCGGGAGGAACCGTTGACGGCATTCAGATTGAACTTGACCTCGAACTCAGGTCAGATACCAACAGAAGGGCAAAACTGGCCGCAGACATGGCTTTTGCTCTCGTAAGATTTCTCAAAACACACTACTTCACAATTATCCCTGAGCATACAAATCCAGTGAAACACTCAGAACCCACCTGGCGATAAAGTAAACTGACATTTGTCACCAGGGAATCTCAACAATTTCAATCTGTAGATTGTTTGTATTCAAAAGGAATAGTAAAGAGTAATATGGCAGTGAATAAAAATTTACGTGAGCTAGGTAAGAGTGGAATTAAGATAACATCAGTCGGATTGGGTTGCTGGCAGTTCAGCAAACAGGGAAATATGGCGGGGAAGTTCTGGCCCGTGCTTGATGACAAGATTATTGATAGTGTTGTTTCGCTCTCCCTCGAAGGGGGAATAAACTGGTTTGATACAGCCGAGATCTATGGTAACGGCGCTTCCGAAAAAGCATTATCATTATCATTGGTCAATGCCGGTGTGAACCCCGGGGATGTTGTAACAGCAACCAAATGGTGGCCGGCTATGCGATTCGCCTCAAATATCAGCAAAACCTTTGAAGCCCGCATCAAACTGCTTGAACCGTTTCCGGTAGACCTTTACCAGGTACACCAGCCATTCGGATTTTCCAGCGTTGAGAAAGAGATGGAGGCAATGGCCGGTTTATACGATAAAAAACTGATCAGGGCTGTCGGTGTAAGTAACTTCAATGCCTCCAGGATGAAAAGGGCTTTTGAGGAACTGAAGAAATCAGGTATTCCTCTTGCTTCAAATCAGGTGAGGTATAGCCTCCTTGACCGAAGCATTGAATCAAACGGAGTTATGCAAATGGCAAAGGATCTCGGCATAACCATCATAGCCTATTCTCCTCTTGCACAGGGCATATTGTCAGGGAAATTCCATGACAATCCAGATC
>CAYUOS010000061.1:0-2966 GCA_964446435.1 uncultured Rikenellaceae bacterium
TATGTCACTCAATTTTTAATATCTTCATCTCAAAAAAAGGGATGATGGGGGTTACAATCCGCGAGGTGAAGACTCGCAGCGATCTGCGTAAATTTATTAATCTTCCGGCAGCAATACATCGTGACGATCGTTCATGGCTTCCTCCCGTCTGGTCTGACGAATGGACACTCTTTGACAGGAAAAAGAACAACTCCTTCAAATATGCTGACACTGTGATGTACCTCGCTGAACGGGAAGGCAGGGTTGTCGGTCGTATTATGGGAATTATTTCACACAGGTACAATGATCTCAGGGCAGAAAAAGACGGCAGGTTTTGCTTTATTGAGGCATACAACGACCATGAGGTTATCAGCCTGATGATAGATACCATCGCCCAATGGGCCAGGGAGAAGGGAATGAACAGGCTCGTTGGCCCTCTTGGCTTCTCCGACAAGGATCCGCAGGGTATGCAGGTTGAGGGCTTTGAGTTTCCTTCAATTATCACAAGCCCTACAAACAACAAATACCTTCCCGAAATCATTGAGAACCTGGGACTGGAAAAAAAGACCGATCTGGTCAACTACCTGGTTGACATACCAAAAACCCTTCCACCGCTGTTTGAGAAAATACTGCAGAGATTCGAAGGATCATCCCAGTTCGAACTGATGGAATTTGGTTCCACCAGGGAGCTCAAACCCTATATTATTGACGTACTTGAGCTCATGAACCAGACCTTCATCGAAATATATGGTTTTGTGCCTCTTACCGACAGGGAGAAGTCTGAGCTCGCCAAAAGATACCTGCCGCTTCTCGACCCGGCCTTTATCAAGATGGTACGGACCGAGGGCAGGCTTGTTGCTTTTGCTATCGGTATGCCTGACATTAGCGCCGGAATCAGGAGAGCCGGGGGCAGGCTTCTGCCCTTCGGAATATTCCATATTATCAGGTCGGCGAAGAAGACCGACAACCTGATAATGATGCTGGGAGGAATAGCAAAGGAGTTCAGGGGCCAGGGTCTTGACGTGCTAATGGGAGCAAGTATCCTTAAGTCGGCCTGGCAGAAGGGAATGAAGACCATTGACAGTCACCTGGTGCTCGAGTCAAACACCAGAATGAGAGCCGAATACGAGCGAATGGGAGGCCAGATAATCAGGCGTTTCAGGATATACCAGAAGGAGATTTAGGACGGTAAACGGTGTCCGGTGTCCGGTGTCCGGTATGCTCCCATTCGGTCGCGAGCTCGTCCGGCAAGCCGGTCTCGGTTCAGGTATCAGGTATCAGGTGTCCGGTTGCTTGCGCTGAGCTCGGGAACCGAGCGCAGGGAGATCATCAAAGCAAATCTGATATCAGATATCGGAAATCTGACGTCTGATATCCCTTGCCCTGCGCCCTGAGCTGCGGCGAAGCCGCATTAAAACCTGAATATAAACGAGAAACCGATTATCTCCTTGAACTGTATCCTGGCTGTTCTGAGTGGTTTGCCGTCGGAGCCGAGCACTGCCTCTCCGGTCTTCTTGTCATAAACCGTTGTCTTTGTGTCGTCATCGTAGATGATATGGGTGTTGATTCTGACATCGGTGAACCAGTTAAGGCTCATCGTTGCTATCATCTCCCAGTCGATATCGACATTCTGTGGTTTCTGAATATAGTTGGTGAACAACTGTACCCTGTTGTTCAGCGACACCTTGTCAAACACCTTGGTTTTGTGATTAATAACTATACTGGCTCCGGGTTCATGCCTCGATTTCCTTCCCTCGGGAATGCTGTACCGCGTCGTCGGTATATTGACCGTATCGGCTACATATGTCCATTTATATGACAGAGGGGATACATTGAAGGAGGTCTCCTTGTTGGGTTTGTAGTCAAGACCTACACCCAGGGTAAGTATTGCAGGGCTCATGATACGCGAAACGAGAACGGGATCCTTGTCCTTCGGATATGTATAACCCTTGGCAAGCTGGGTTTTGTATATCGCGGTGCTGCTGAAATCAAACTTGCCGAATGCCTTATGGTTAAGTTTTGAATTGAACTCAAGGAGGTCCATATTACGCCTGATGCCATTGTCCTTAGAAGCTATAAAACCATGTTTCAGTCTTGCCTGATTGTACCACAGGAAGTTCCTTGGCGTATTCAGGTAGTTCATATTCATTGTAATATCGACATTCGTTGAGACATTGCTCTCACCTCCCTTGACCCAGTTTGACAGGTAAGCCTGGTTCAGAATTGACGATATTTCAGTTGTGTAACGCCAATAATTTGGTTTCACGTAAATCTTATCAACCTTAATGAGGGCCCTGTTATCGATGACCGGCACATTCACCCTGGCATCGGCCATATTGCTTGCCCTTACAGGACGCCTGAACATAATGTTGTTTTCAAGGTAGAGTCCTATTGTGTTATACTCAGGACTGCCTACCCAGACGGTGACGGA
The DNA here is from genome assembly GCA_964446435.1 of uncultured Rikenellaceae bacterium. Taxonomy (GTDB): domain Bacteria; phylum Bacteroidota; class Bacteroidia; order Bacteroidales; family VadinHA17; genus SLNP01. The sequence continues at coordinate 2,411 of CAYUOS010000061.1, forward strand.
GTCATCGTACTCATTCCTCAGCCAGAATCGTACCAGCCTGTCGCGGTCGGCATTCAGCATGAAGGGAGTCTCAACACTGGCTGTCCCGGTAAGCATTAGCAGCGTCGTGTCGCGAGCCTCCAGAAACCTTATCAGCTCTCCTATCGCAGCCTGTATAGAATCACCTACCATCGGATGGTCATATCCCCTGAAGGGAAATGACTCACGGCCTGAACCGACTCCCCTCAGGGTGTCAACGAGCACCAAAAGCAATGTGTCTCCCTGAATCAGAAGATCCTTTCCAATAGAAACCATTATCCGGCTCCTGTCATATACTTCTGCCTTATCGGCAGTATCCCTCTCAGCCAATATCCTCTGAAGTATATTCATCGCCACAGAATCCCTTGTATGGCCTTCAGGGAACCTTATCCTTATTGTATCCCACAGGTAAAACTCGCTTTTCGGAATCTTGATCGATTCATACCGGTAGTCTGAAAGGTACCGGCGTACATCCTGTTCCCGCTGTTTCAAAGAGAGGTAGATATCCGCAAAATCATCGCGGAGCAGGGGTTCGCCT
>CAYUOS010000061.1:2976-18139 GCA_964446435.1 uncultured Rikenellaceae bacterium
AAGAGTGGTAGATAATCTGATCTATGTATTTCCTGAATGGATCATCGGGGTTCTTCCAGAACGAAGGGTTTCGATACACCTTAAGGTAATTTATCGCTTCATCCTTGTTGAACCTTATCGGATTCATATCAACCAGCAACTCGGGTTCGATGCCCTTCAGTGTCACTGTGTCGATACGCGTCGCGGTAACCGCCGTTACCTCTTTCACCTGCGCCGTCACGGTAAGGTGAATTGAAACAAGTATCATTACTGCCAGAAGTGGTTTAATAGACCTTGTATACATATTGCTGTTTTTTTTCCGGATGCTTTTTATTTTCCCCAACAGGTTGTAATTTTGACAAAAATATACAGATTTCCATCATGGTAACATTGGGTATAACGGATTTTCTTGTGAGCCAGATATACCGCAATATCAAAAAGAGGGACTCCTTTCTCCTGTGATTGCATGCCAACTGCAATCAGATCAACACCATAGCTGAATTCCAATGTTTTCTAACTGTTTTATAACATTACTTTTATGCAACTACCATATATAGAACCCTATAAGATGAAGATGACCGAGTCGGTCAATATCAGCACCAGCGAACAGCGCAGCAAGTGGATTGAGGAGGCAGGAAATAACCTCTTCAACCTGAGGTCGGAACAGGTTACCATTGATCTGCTTACCGACTCTGGCACAGGTGCAATGAGCGATAAGCAATGGTCACAGATGATGATAGGCGATGAAAGCTATGCGGGTGCATCATCATATTACAAACTAAAAGAGGCTATTGCCGATATAACCGGGTTTGAGTACTTTCTTCCAACCCACCAGGGCCGTGCCGCTGAAAATGTACTTTTTTCAGTGCTTATCAAAGAGGGCGATATCATTCCCGGAAACTCCCATTTTGATACGACCAAGGGTCATATTGAATTCAGGAAGGCCGTGGCAATAGACTGCACAGTAGATGAAGCATTCGATACATCAGCGATTGTACCCTTCAAGGGCAATGTCGATACAGCAAAGCTGAAGGCAGTAATCGAAAAATACGGAAAAGACAGGATTCCTTTCATTCTGATAACAATAACAAACAACACAGCCGGCGGACAGCCCGTCAGCATGGCAAATATGAAGGAGACCAGAGAGGTTGCCGATAGTTTCGGGATACCTGTATTCTTCGACTCAGCCAGATTTGCAGAGAACGCTTGTTTCATAAAAATGCGGGAAAAAGGCTTTGAGAACAGACCGATAAGGAAAATAGTCCGCGAAATGTTTTCTTATGCCGATGGAATGACGATGAGTTCAAAGAAGGATGCAATCGTAAATATGGGTGGGTTCATCGCCATGAGAAGTGAAGAAATCTTCAGAAAGGCTTCTGTCTTCAATATCATGTTCGAGGGCTATATCACCTACGGAGGAATGTCCGGAAGGGATATGAATGCACTGGCTCAGGGTCTCTATGAAGGAACCGAGGCTGAGTACCTTGAATCACGCATCAGACAGGTAAGCCTGCTGGGAGCGAAGCTGAGAGACGGAGGGGTACCTGTGCAGGTTCCTTTCGGCGGCCATGCCATCTTCATCGATGCACAAAGATTCCTGCCTCACATACCCAGGGAAGAGTTCCCCGCCCAGACTCTGGCAATTGAAGCATATGTTGCAGGTGGAATCAGGTCGGTAGAGGTAGGTGCTTTGCTGGCCGACCGCGATCCGGTAACCCGTGAAAACAGGTACCCGAAACTTGAAATGGTAAGGCTTGCAATCCCCAGAAAGGTATATTCCGATAACCATATGAACTACGTCGCTGCTGCCTTTATTAATCTCTGGCAGGAAAGGGAAAAAATAAAAAGAGGATTGAGGATAGTTGACGAAGCTCCAATAATGAGGCATTTTACCGTCAGGCTGGAAAGATTATAGGCAGCTCCCTTTGATTGAATTGTTAATTTGGCTTAATTTGTCATGGCAGGTCAAACTGTTATGCAGGTAACTGTTTCACTTAACTCAGAATACTGATGATCAGATCGATGACAGGTTACGGGAAGTCGATGACCGACACCGGACAGAAGAAGCTTACAGTTGAGATCAGGTCGCTTAACAGCAAGCAGCTGGATATTAGCGCCAAACTACCATGGATATACAGGGAAAAGGAGATAGAACTCCGCAATATGATCAGCCAGGCACTTGGCCGGGGGAAGGTAGACCTGAATGTATCTTTTGACATTATTGACGAAGGACCACATACCGTAATCAACAGGAATGCTGTCGGGACCTGGTACAGGCAGCTGAAGGAGATTGCCGGAGAAATCGGAATCGATGCTGACGACACGGGACTGTTGCAGATAGTGATGAGGCTGCCTGAGTCAATTAAGAGCGAAAAGCCAGAACTGACTGATGAAGAGTGGAATATGCTAAGAAATACAGTCGCTGATGCGATTGTCATACTCGATAATTTCAGGATAGAAGAGGGCAAGTCCCTTGAGAATGACCTGAGAAAATCTATCGCACTCATCCAACAGTATCTTGAGGAGGTTAAAACCTTTGAGGCAGGCCGCATTGTCAGGATCAGGGAGAGGATAGTGGCTTCGCTGAATGAGATAATCGGCTCGGTAAATGCTGACAGCAACAGGTTGGAACAGGAACTGGTCTATTGGCTTGAGAAGCTTGACATCAACGAAGAGAAGGTAAGGCTTGGCAAGCATTGCGAATACTTCCTGGAATCGCTTTCATCGGGTGAGTCAAACGGGAAGACCCTTTCATTCATCGCACAGGAATTAGGCCGCGAGATAAACACTATTGGTTCCAAGGCCAATGATGCCTCTATTCAGAAACTGGTGGTGATGATGAAGGAAGAACTGGAAAAGATAAAGGAACAGGTTCAAAACGCCTTGTAGGGATGAACGGAAAGATGGTAATTGTCTCTGCTCCTTCCGGAGCCGGAAAAACGACAATAGTAAAGCATATTACCGGCATTATAGGCTCGCTGGGCTTCTCGGTATCGGCCACCACCAGAGCGCCAAGAAGCGGTGAGGTTAATGGAAAAGACTACTGGTTCATGTCAGAGGAGGAGTTCAGGACAGGAATCGAGGGGCAGGAATTTGTTGAGTGGGAAGAGGTCTATTCAGGTTACCTGTATGGAACACTGAAGAGTGAAATAGAAAGAATATGGGCAGAAGGCAGGAGTGTCATTTTCGACGTTGACGTAAAGGGAGGCCTGAATCTCAAGAGAATATACGGTGGCAAGGCTCTCTCAATTTTTATAATGCCTCCCTCGGTTGATGAACTTGAAAAAAGATTAAGGTTTCGGGGCAAGGATAGCGAGGAGAAGATCAGGATGAGGGTTGACAAGGCCAAAGAGGAGATTGGATTTGCCACCCGTTTTGATGAAGTTATCATAAATGATGATCTTGAGACTGCAAAGGAAGAGGCCGTTACAGCTGTAACGAGGTTCCTGAATAGCCAGGCATGATGAAAACAGGACTCTATTTCGGTTCGTTCAATCCGGTTCACATCGGTCACATGGTAATAGCCAACCACCTCGTTGAATTCACACCTCTTGAAAGAATATGGTTTATAGTAAGTCCTCATAACCCGCTGAAGGCCCGAAAGAGCCTGCTGTCAGGCTACGACCGGCTAAAGATGGTAGAGATAGCTACAAATACTGATAGTGAGAGGTTTACTGCCTCTGATATCGAGTTCAGGCTGCCGGTTCCAAGCTATACCATCGATACGGTAATGTGGCTGAAAGAGAGGCAACCATCTGAGGAGTTCTCCCTGATAATGGGTGAAGACAATCTCTATACTCTGCATAAATGGAAGAATGCCAGGCAACTGATAAAACTGTGTGACTTGTATGTTTACCCCAGGCAAGGCGCCGTAAGGCCGGTCAATAAAGAACTTGACACCCTGCTTGCAGAGGCCGTTGTGTATCGGGTCGATGCACCACTGATAGAGATATCGGGCACCTTTATCAGAAATGCAATTGCTGCCCGGAAAGATGTACGCCATTTTCTTCCCCCGGGAGTGTGGGAATTCATCAATAAGGAAGGGTTCTACTGCAAGCAGTAGATATCAGGTACCAGATTCACTCGCTGTGGCGCGGTTGCCCGCACTCGGTCGAAAGCTCGCCTGCGGCTCGGTTCAGATATCAGACTTGCGATATTATCTCCATTCCGCGGTGAACCGCTTTCTCATTCATCGGAATGAGGTTATGGTAACGCTCTGGCAGTGACTTCTTAAGCCCCTTGATTACATTCTCCATCTTAATCAGTGGCCTTACCTTCATGTATCCGCCAAGTACCACCATATTGAACACCTTTGAGAGCTCCATTCTTGCAGCTTCCTCGGTTGCGTCAACACGATAAATGGTAATATCCTTGCGTACCGGATGGCGGGTTATCCCGTTACCGTCATAAATCAGTATCCCACCCGGCTTTACGGTATCCTCAAACTTGTCAAGCGACTGCTGATTGAGAATGATTGCCGTGTCAAACTTCCTTATTATCGGCGAACTTATGCGCTCGTCGCTCAGTATCACAATCACATTGGCCGTACCACCCCTCATTTCAGGACCATATGATGGCATCCAGCTTACTTCAAGGTCCTGCATAACCCCTGAATATGCCATTATCTTGCCCATCGACAATACTCCCTGACCACCGAATCCTGCAATAATTATCTCTTCTGTCATAATTTCCGGTTTTTGCTCTGTTAAAAATTATTCCTGCGGAACCTTGAAATCTCCGAGGGGGTAGTATGGGAACATGTTCTCCTCCATCCACTTGTTTGACTGGGCAGGCGTCATCTTCCATCCTGACGGACAGTTCGATACTATCTCTATAAAACATGTGCCCTTGTTGGCCTGCTGGTATTCAACTGCCTTCCTTATTGCCTTCTTTGTCTTTCTGACCGCCGCAGGTGTGTGTACACTCTGCCTGGTCACGTAATAGGTCCCGGGAAGGGTGGCTACAACGTCAGTCATCTTGAGCGGATTGCCCATTATGCTCACATCACGGCCATGGGGTGAGGTTGACGACCTCATTCCAGGTAGTGTGGTGGGCGCCATCTGACCTCCTGTCATACCGTAAATACCATTGTTGATGAATATCATAAGGATATTTTCACCGCGGTTACAGGCATGAATAGTCTCGGCAGTACCGATGGCTGCAAGGTCACCGTCACCCTGATAGGTAAATACGAACCTGTCTGGCATCAGCCTCTTTATTGCCGTTGCAACCGCAGGTGCCCTGCCATGTGCTGCCTGCTGCATGTCTACATTCAGGAAGTTGTACATAAGCACAGAGCACCCTACCGGACAGACACCGATTGTCTTGTCCTGCAGACCTGCTTCCTCTATTATCTCTGCCAGAATCCTGTGCGCGGTACCATGACCACAACCGGGACAATAGCTGAGCGTATTCTCTGTCATTACCTCTGTCTTCCTGTAAGCGAGGTTCTCTTCGCTGATTATCGTTTTCGGATCAAATTGTTCTGACATGACTTAGCCTCCTATAAGTTTTGATTTGAGGTTTTCTACTACTTCTTCAGGCGTGGGTATAATACCACCCATGCGTCCAAAGTGCTTCACCGGCACCTTACCGCATACCGACAACATGACATCCTCTACCATCTGACCGGCACTCATCTCTACCGACAACATGCCCTTCACGCTGCCCGCAAGTTCATTAAGCCTGGCCTTCGGAAACGGGAAAAGGGTAATCGGCCTTAACAACCCTGCCTTAATTCCTTCGGCCCTCGCAAGTTGAATGGCCTTCTGAGATATCCTGGCGCTGCTGCCATACGCAACTATCAGGTATTCTGCGTCTTCAGCCTGAAACTCCTCAAACCTGACCTCATTCTCCTCTATTTTGCGGTATTTTTCCTGCAGCTTGTGATTGAAGATCTCCTGTTTCTTCGAATCGAGCTCCAGCGAGGTGATTATATTCCTCTCGCGTGAAGCAGGTTTGCCGACGGTAGCCCATGGCAGTATCTCCGTCGAACGCTCCTTTTGCGGATTCAGGTATACCTTCTCCATCATCTGCCCTATTGCACCGTCAGAGAGTATCATTACAGGGTTACGGTATTTAAATGCGAGGTCGAAGCCAAGTTCCACGAAATCAGCCATCTCCTGTACCGATGCCGGCGCCAGCACGATTAGTTTGTAGTCGCCGTGTCCGCCACCCTTTACAGCCTGAAAATAGTCGGACTGGGCCGGCTGGATGGTTCCGAGGCCTGGTCCGCCCCTTACCACATTCACTATAAGGCAGGGGAGTTCGGCTCCGGCTATATAGGTAATACCCTCCTGCTTCAGGCTTATTCCGGGTGAAGATGATGACGTCATCACCTTCATGCCGCATCCTGCTCCTCCGTATACCATATTGATTGCAGCAACCTCGCTCTCTGCCTGCAACACCACCATTCCGGTCTTTTCGTAGGGTTTCACCTCCATAAGATACTCGAGAATCTCACTCTGGGGAGTGATTGGATACCCGAAGTAACCGTCACATCCGGCACGGATGGCAGCTTCGGCGATTGCCTCATTGCCCTTCATTAATCGTAATTCCTTTTCCATTACTGTTATTATATTATCGTTATTCTAATCTAAGCCGGGACTTTCATCAAACTGATCAGCAGTCCGTCTATTCAATGCTACTATATCTTCGTCTTGTACACCGTTATAACACCATCAGGGCAAACCATGGCACAGTTTGCGCATCCGATACATGTTTCGGGTGTGGCCGCATATGCATAGTTGTATCCTTTGGTGTTAACCTCCCTTGCCAGTACTATTGTTTTGGTCGGACAATTCACGACACAAACCTCACAGCCCTTGCATTTCTCAATGTTAACTACGATAGCTCCTCTTATCTTTGCCATATCTTGTTAATTATTATGTTGTTAATTTATAGGATAATCTCTGTTGAAGGCCTTCAGTCTCTCCTCAAGATCGGGGAACTGATCACGGCTCACCAGTGAAACACAGGCACGAAGGCCTTCGGTTCTCTCACTGCCGGTAATGTCAAGTGTTATTGCACTTATACCATAGTAAAGCAGCCTCTCAAGCAATTCGCCACCCGAGAAACCGGGGTATGAAATGGTGAAGTAAAAACCATCGGCAATCGGTTCACCAAGGTCTTTGTCATATACAATGCGGAACCCGTTGGAGGTGAACAGCCTCTTCATCACTGCCGCCTTCTCGCGGTAATCGTCAACCTCTCTGAGGAACCTGAACTCGCCATCATTTGCAGCCTTAAAAGCAGCAGCGAGCCCGTACTGAACAGAGTGGGCAATACCTGATGATAATCCGTACAAAGCACCATAAATCATCGAATGGCCGAACCTGTCTGACGAATAATAGCGGGTCAGGTCAGGATAGCGGCTGTTGAAGAGCTTGTCAGACATTGCAATTACTGCAGCCCTTTGTCCGGCATAGCTGAAAATCTTCGAGCCGCTTATAAGCAGAATGTACTTATCGGTATACTTACCAACAGTAGGCTGAAAAGGCGGCTGGCCCGGAACCGAGTAATCCTTTCTGAAATCCATGCCAAGGTAGGCCAGGTCCTCAAGCACAATCACGTCGTATCTGTTGGCCAGGGTGCCTATTATCTCAAGCTCCTCCTCAGTAAAACAGATCCATGACGGATTGTTCGGATTGGAATAGAGAATTGTAGAGACCTTGCCGGTAGACAGGAAAGACTCGAGCTTATCCTTCAGCTTCCCTCCCCTGTAGTTGTAAACATCAAATGAACGGTACTCATGACCGAGCATTTTTATCTGTTGCTTCTGAACCGGGAATCCCGGATCGATGAAGAGTGTACCCTCTTTTGTCCTGTCGTTCCTGTTGGCTACAAGGAAACAGGCCATCGCACCCATCATTGAGCCGGCCACGGGTACAATCCCTGACGAATCAACATCAAGATCCATAAACAGTTTTATGAACCGTGAAGCCTCCTCTTTAAGGGGGCGTATACCCTCTATAAAAGGATATATTGACGCAACCCCTGCATCAAGGGCTTTCTTCTCGGCCTCGACAGCAATACTTGCCGGCGGCAAACCCGGAACCCCCATCTCCATCCTGATGAACTTCTTGCCGGTGGCCCTCTCAATCTGGTTAACGAGCTTCACGATCTCCCTGATACTGGCGCTTCCAAGTGATGAGAGGCCGCTCTCAGCAATCTTATGCTCAACAATACTGGTATCAATCGGTGTTCCCATCAATGTTAGATTCAGTTCTGATTTCGGGTTTTACGCCACAAGATACAAATTATAAGCAGACTATTTTTGTGTTATTCATCACGTTTTGACACTGATACCCGTATGCGTGCATCTACCGCAACTACCATCTCATCAGTGCCAAGCAGCGGATTGAGGTCAAGCTCCTCAATTTCGGGTGCAGCTTCCAGAAGGGCAGATAGTCTGAGGATAACTCCGGCAAACATTGCCTCGTTCACTCCCTTCCTGCCTCTTATACCCTTGATTACAGGATAGCTCCTCAGAGACCTGATCATCATCGCTGCCTCTTCACCCGATACAGGAACCAGGGCAGTGCTGAAATCCTTTAGCACTTCAATGAAAATACCACCCATTCCCGCCATAACAAGATGTCCGAAACCCGGTTCCTTCTTTGCACCTGCAAAAAGCTCGGTTCCTGAATGCATCTTCTGCACCAATACCCCGGTAGCCCCGTCGATAGATGACAACTTCTGAAAACAAAGCCTTACTGATTCCTCATCCTTAACATTCAGGACGACACCCCCGGCATCTGACTTGTGAACCGGGCCGACGACCTTCATTGCAACAGGAAAATCCATCGCAGCAGCAGCAGTAACGGCCTCAGCAGCTGATCCGACAGTCGACTCTGATGCCCTGGGTATACCTGCTGCATCGAGCAATGCGCACACCGCACCCGGTTCAAGGTACCCATCCTTCGAATTCTCAATTACCTTCCTGATCGAAATTGTATCAACTATGTAGCACGCCTCTCCTCTCTCTGCCGGAGGGTTGGTATTCATAACCTTGCACAGAGCCCTGCCAAATACAACCTCATCGGTAAAACTTATCCTGCCCTTTGATTGAAAGGCAGCAATCTCAGCCTTAACGTTGATTATCGATGGCAATATCGGGTATATGGGCTTCCTGCACCTGATCATCCTTTCATGCAGCAGGTCATAAACATCGTCGACAGGTGACAGGCCCGGACTGCCAAATATTATCGCCATGGCATCGATATTCTCAAAATCATTCTCACATGCATCGATGATATGACCCAGTTGCTCTGCATTGCCTGTGGCCAGAAAATCAATGGGATTGGCAACTGACGATCCGGGATAAAGCTTCTCAAGTAAGGCTGCAGCCTTCTTACCCTCTATATGCGGAACCTCGAGCCCCCCTTCCGACAGAGCATCAGTGAGCATTACCGCGGGCCCTCCGGCATGGGTAATTATGGCAATCCGTCTGCCCTTCGGAACCGGATGGCAGAATACCGATGCTACCGCAGCAAGCTCCGACCTGCTGTGACACCTTACAATCCCGGCCTTCCTGAAAAGAGTATCGACTGCCAGGTCTGAACTGGCAAGCGCACCTGTATGTGAAGAAGCAGCCCGGCTTCCTGCATCTGAGCTACCCGCCTTTATGGCCGCAATCCTGCAACCCTTCCTTATCAATGATGATGCGTGCTTTAAAAGCTTGGAAGGCTTCTTAATGCTCTCAGCATAGAGCAACTTAACACCCGGACTTACTCCATGAACATATTGGTTATCCATATGCTCAAGAACCTCCTCAACTCCTGTCTGGGCACTGTTGCCCACAGAGTATACCGACGAGAATGTGAGTCCGTCGGGCATGGCCAGCTCCATTATGAAGACGGCAGTGGCTCCCGAACCCGAGATAAAATCGATTCCCTTCGGATCAAGCTTTGGTATCGGAGTAGTGAACACACCATTATAGTTGCTGTTCAGGAACCCAATGCAATTGGGCCCTATCAGAGACCCGCCGACTGAATTGACCGTCTCAACAATCTCTTTTTCCAGCCTTGCGCCTGCCTCACTCTCTTCGCTGAATCCGGCCGACAGAATTATAAAAGCCCTTGTGTTCTTCTCCCTGGCAAGCACCTCAACCGTACGCGGACAGTGAACAGCTGCAATTGCAATAATAGCAAGATCAACAGCCGGAAGATCACCCACATCGCGACAGGACTTCAGGCCCTGGACATTATCGAGCCTGGCGTTTACAACATGAATGTCGCCGGCGAAATTGCCGTCAATCAGGTTCTTCAGCACCTTGCCCCCGGGCTTGGTAATATCGTCAGAACCACCAACTACAACAATGCTGCGGGGATCAAGTAATTTATCGTTTATCATCAGTACTTCAAATTATCAGCTAAGAGCAACTGCGAAAGATAGAAAGATTAATACTATTTCCAAATGCAATCTCTCATCAACCAAATCGGGTCACTATTTTATAACTTTGCCCGCAAAACAGCACACGAGTTTGAAAAGCTACATTAAGACCATCCCCTATAAACCGGTAAGCGGTGTCTGGATGAAAGCCGCAGTAGCAGGGAGCATATGGGCAGCGCTTGAAATTATCATCGGCAGCTTCCTTCATAACCTGAGGGTTCCATTCTCAGGAACCATGCTTGCGATCATGAGTGTTTACCTGATGATTGCATTCGTCCAGGTATGGGACGACCGCGGCCTGGTTTGGAGGGCAGGCTTGATATGTGCCCTGATGAAATCAGTCTCCCCAAGTGCAGTGATACTTGGCCCTATGACAGGGATTATGCTTGAAGCCCTGCTGCTTGAGTCTTTCATCAGAGTGTTTGGACGAAACCTGCTGGGGTATCTGGCAGGTGGCGCCGCCGCCGTACTCAGCTCTCTGTTGCATAAGGCGGCTGCGCTTCTGATACTTTACGGATTCGACCTTGTAAGGATATTGGGTGAGCTTTACCGGTTTTCGGTGAGGCAGGTAAACCTTGAAGGAACCGATCCTCTTCTGGTTATCGCGATTGTGGCGGCAATTTATATGGCGGCAGGGATGGCCGGAGCAACCGGAGGCTACCTGGCAGGAAAGGCACACCTGAAAAGGAAACCTGAACCATCAGGAACAGTAAAGATACCCCTGAGTACTTCGAACACCCTCTTTGAGCGCTCCTCACCCGGCCGATACTCAATAACAGCCTTGCTGGCCAACATACTGATGATTACCATATCACTTGCCATGATGAACCTGGCTCCGCTGATTCCGGCACTGGCTGTGGGAGCAACCTACGTCGCATTCGTCTTTGTCTACTACAGGAACACCCTGAACCGTCTGAAGAAGCCGGGAATCTGGATACAATTCGTGATAATAGCAATGGTGTCAGCGCTGCTGTGGAACTCCGCAACCGATCGTGCCTTGTTTGACCTTACCGGTCTCACGGCAGGCCTGAAAATGATATGCAGGGCTCTAATAGTAATTACAGGTTTTTCAGCAATCAGCATAGAACTCAAGAGCCCACTGATAAGATCAATACTGTACAACAAGGGATTCGCAAACCTCTACCAGTCACTGACGCTCGCTTTTTCAGCACTGCCCTCAGTTATTTCAACATTACCCTCCCCCTCCGACCTGTTCAGAAAAAGAGGAGACTCATCGGGCCATCTTCTTAGCACGGCCGAGGCACTTCTGCCGGTCATAGAGGCCGGAAACAGAAACCGGGTAAGTGTGGTTATACTGACAGGAGAGAGGCAATCAGGAAAGACTACTTTCCTCAGAGAGGTGATAAGACTTCTGAGGGAGAAAGGGCTAAAGCCAGAGGGTTTTATCTCTGAAGGAATACATGAGGGTGATACAAGAACCGGCTTCAATCTGACAGATATTTCAACAGGTTTGAAAACTGAGTTATGCAGCACCATGGGAAGAGCTGGCATGATCAGACAGGGCAGATTCTGGTTCAGTGCCGAGGCCATTCAGACAGGAAATGACATCATCAGAAAGGCAATGAAACCAGGCACTGATATCATTGTTGCAGACGAGGTAGGCCCTCTCGAAATAAGCGGTAAAGGGTGGTACGATGCCATTGAAGAGGCAACAGCCTGGTCTTCTGCGATGCAGATATGGACAGTGAGGCAGGGCCTTGTGCACAAAGCAGCCAGAAGGTGGAATACAGGCGATGTGACAGTGGTAGACATTTCGAAAGCATCGCCCGATGAAGCAGTTGCATTGTTGATGAATTCTCTGGAAGAGATGCGAAAAGGATAAACGACAGGTCAGTCCTTTATCGTCCTGAGTACAAAACCCATTACCAGTGTTCCGACAATACCCAGGGAAATTACGGCAAGCCTGGCACCTGCTGATGAAAGAAAGAAGATCACAGAGACAGTAATCATCGACCACATCAGAATTATGGAAAAGACCTTCTCGCGTCTGGTCATTCCTCTCTTCTCTTCCCACTTTTTTATCCTTGCCCCGCAAATACGGGTCGATAGCAACCAGTTATAAAGCCTGTCGGAACTTCTCATGTACAGGCCTGCGGTAAGAAGCAGAAACGGTGTTGTCGGCAGTCCGGGTACGACAATCCCGACAACACCAACCCCCAACGAGATGGTGCCCAGTAAAATCAATATCAGCTTCCACGCATTCATCAGAAATATCTAAATCTCCCTTATTTATTCAGAATTCACAATCATTACTTCAAATACCTGTCGAATGATATGCCGCCGCCACCCCTGATTAACAGAAAGAGGCTGCCAAGAAACATCGACCAGTCTGTCCTTGCTGCATGGGCCATCTCCCAGAAGCCCTGGCTTTCAAGAATCGGAATCTTCGTAGTCAGAATTGCTACTATCATTATAAACAGTGTCGGTACAGCGGCGAGTCTGGTTATAAGTCCGATAAGGATCAGTGCTCCACAGATGATCTCAAATACTCCGACGAAAGGACCAAAAAACTCCGGCCAGGGTAACCCTATCTTCTCAAACCTTCCTGCTCCGTTTGTCAATGGATAAAGGAACTTCTGTATTCCCTCCGAGAAAAACACAGCACCAACCATGAGCCTGATAATGAGGGTAGTTTTGCTGTCATCTGTCCTGATAATCTTTCTAAACATCTTTCAAAAGGATTTTGGTTTATCAATTTACGACGGCCCTTTTATAGACAGATTGTTCCATGGGCCTCTCTTCATTGCTGAAGAGGCGGTACAAAACAGGATGCTGCAATGTTGCACCCAGCGATTCGGGTTTGCCATCAATCATTACCCTGTCATTGGCCAGCCTTATGCCATGGCTGTAGTCAACATACCAGTCGATATGTCCGCTGTAGACAGGTTGTATAGGCTTGCCGTCAGGTTTATGCCATCCGTAGATTACTACCCTGTCTCTCTTCTCTGAGATTACGGCTGAAATGATCACATCTTTCTTTATACCGGCAGTAAGCTGGCCCCTTACTCCTCCCGCTTCACTGAACTGCAACTCAATCTGGTTATTATGGTCACGAAACTTTGACACAAGTTCATTCGCATTGCCGACAGGTATATAGCTGAAGGGTGTAAGCCTTACCAATGCCTGTTCGTAAATATCATCACTCATTCTGGCAGTGATCAGTGAGGCACCAAACTCCGTTGCCAGGCGCTGGGCGGTGTGCGGATTCATCGGAATTCTGCAGAAGTCGTCATCACTGCCTACAGCAAGGTAGTCTGGCATAACCTCATATTGAACGTGATGAAGGTTACCCTCTGCATCGCTGAAGTTACCCTCAATGACTACGAGGTTCCTGAGAAAAGAGGGAACATTTCCTGATGAGACGGCCCTGAAAATCTCCTCTTCCCTTTCATCCAGAGGTAACGGTTCAATACGAGCCATAAACCGCGATCCGGTCTCGGCGCCAGCAACCCGTGGTGGAATAGCCAGGCCGACTGACTGTTTATTATCCTGTCTGCATCCTGCTACAGACATAACCATAAAAAGCAAAACCATGGCAACCAGTCTTTCCATCTCTATTTTCAGCCTTACGTTGCAATAATAGTGATAAATAAGCCAGATCGTTCATTTTTATGCTAATTCTCACTACCGGGCGACCGTCATGATTTTTTCGATATTTTTGACACTCATAATATCCGAAGGCAATGAACAGAGATTTTAATGATATACTCAACCGCGATTATCACTCGCGCGAAGACCTTATAGCAATGCTCTCAGCCGAAGGGGAAGAGAGAAAACTGCTATTCAGGAAATCTGCCGAAGTAAGGGACAAGTATGTCGGCAAGAAAGTATATTACCGTGGGTTAATAGAGTTCTCTAATATCTGCAGCAAGAATTGCTACTATTGCGGTATCAGGAAAGGCAACAGAAATCTTGAAAGATATAACCTGTCAGATGATGAGATTATTGCAGCAGCACGCTTTGCCTTTGAAAACAACTATGCCTCACTGGCGCTCCAGTCAGGCGAAATTGAAGGAGAGGCCTTCACAAACAGGGTAGAGAACCTGCTAAGGCGAATCATGGAAATGTCGGACGGACAGCTGGGGATAACCATCTCACTGGGGGAGCAAACTGAAGATGTTTACCGAAGATGGATGAAGGCCGGTGCACGCAGGTATCTTCTGAGGGTTGAAGCATCTGACCCTGAACTCTACTCTAAACTTCACCCTGACGATGGCCACCACCTTTTCAACCGGAGGGTTGAGTGTCTTAAAACCCTTGAAAGACTTGGCTATCAAACAGGTACAGGAGTGATGATAGGCCTGCCATGGCAAACAATCGATAATCTTGCAGCCGATATCGAGTTTATGAGGGAGATGGATATTGACATGTGCGGTATGGGTCCATATATCGAGCATGCTGACACGCCATTGATATCCCGCAAGGACTCGCTTATGCCTCTAATGGATCGATTCAATCTATCACTGAAGATGATTGCGGTTCTGCGAATAGTAATGAAAGACATCAATATTGCAGCTGCTACCGCTCTTCAGGCCATCGACCCGATGGGTCGCGAGAAGGGAATCATGATAGGTGCAAATATCATCATGCCCAATATCACCCCGGGTAAATACCGCGACAGCTACAAACTTTATGAAAACAAACCCTGCACCGATGATTCGGCTGAAGACTGCAAAGGGTGTCTTGAAGCCAGGCTGGGTGTTGCCAATGCCGATATCGGCTACTGTTTTATCAATGACCGAATGGTTCGATCAGAAACAGACAACACCGA
>CAYUOS010000062.1:0-5778 GCA_964446435.1 uncultured Rikenellaceae bacterium
TTCGACTATCCTGCGTCGGATATCGATACACTCATCACAATAGGATAAACTGCCATAATTGACCTTTGCCTCCAGCCTGTATGCTGCATTTCTGTCAATTCCGAGTGTTACCCCGCAATAGGAAGCATCGACTGACAGACTTTCGAAACCGGATGGAACGGAAGTTGCTTCGAAAGAGCCGTACCTGGCTACAAGATTCAGACTATTGTTCAGGGTGCTCAGTTTCACGTTTGTATAGGACGTCTCGGCCACGAAGTTATTGATAGCTTTCACAGAGATATTGTCATATTTTGAGTCGGCAACGATCGAACCTGCTTCATCAATAATAAACTTTGAGTATCTGCTGTCGATCATCATGGCTTGTACCTTTCTGATACTAAAGTCGGAAGCGTATCTTGAGACTACTGAAAGCCAGTTTGCCTCATCTATTGTTGCCCTGCCATACGAGAGGGTGATGCAGTTCAACGGTTTCACGTTGCCGCGGGTGAGCCTTAAGGCTACGAGGTTTCCGTACTGAAGGTTGACATTGACCCATCCGGGATGCTCGTCTATCTTGACATTGCCATACCTGTTGGTTATGTTCATGTCATTTTTCCCGGGCATTCTGACTGTATAGTCAATCTTGAACCTGCTGGTTCCTGATCCCCTGGTAACTGTCGAGAACCTGCTGTCGAGGACTGTTTTAGCCTCAACTGTGTTATCGCCTTCACTGAATTCGATGGAGATCATCTCAACCACTCTTTCAGATCTGTCGCGTGTAGCCATCTCAGCAGTCACCACCACCTCGATGGAAACCTCGTTCCTGTTCCAGGTTTCAACATTTACATCACCGTACCGGTTTGAAATAACAACGGCGGTTGAAGGACTTACAGAGAATACCTTGCTGTATTTCCTGGTTACTTCCTGGGCTGTGGTATTTGCGGCTGCAATGATAATTACCATTGCTGCCAGCGCTATCCTATATACTGACCTTTTCATCTTTCTGGCTTATTTCCTGTTTTTCACTTTTTACCTGCTTGAGCTGGCTCAGAATAAATGACATTACCTCTACCTTCGTCTGATAGTGTTCTATCATTGCATTGATTATTCTTTCATCGTTGGGGTTTGCCCTGAGCTCCTTCTGCAACTCCCTGAATGAAGCATCCATATTCTTAAGCTCCTCATCGAGTATCTTCTTCTGATCGTCTCCCGTTATTGATGCTATATCGAGTATCTCACCCTGAAGCATGTTTACCTGTTGCACATAGAAAGTCTCAACCTCCCTGTACTGTGGCGACACCTGGCTTAGAGTCATCTTGCTCCTGTCGGGTCTGATAAAATGTTCCCATGTATAGAGTGACGAGAGGGTAACCAGCAGTGTTACTACTGCTGCCCTCAGCAGGTAAGGACCAATGTTGATCTTCTTCCTTGCGGAGAATCTTGCCTCGAGTTTGCCTTTGAACCTCTCGAAGTGGCCCTCCGAGGGTTCGGCTTCATCGAAGAAGCTCCTGTTTTTCCTGATTACATCTTCTATATTGCTCATGGCTGTAATTTTTTTAGTATTCTTTCATTTCGGCTACCAGTTTCTGTTTTGCCCTGGAGAGCTGTGACCTTGAGGTACTGCTCGATATCTTCAATATTTCGCCAATTTCATCGTGGTCGTAGCCTTCAATCAGGTAGAGGTTAAGAATTACCCTGTATCCGTCTGGCAGTCTCTCGATAGCATCCTTTACCTTCTCAAGCCTGCTCTCAAAGTGCTGTTTTGATTCGATATCGTCAGGACTGGAGTCGGTAAGGTTACCTTGCTTCTCAATATCTTCAAAGACCATTTTTCTTTTATTCAGAGCATCGAGTGACCTGTTGATTACGATTCTCTTGAGCCAGGCCCCGAAGCTTACGGTTCCCGAGTATGTTCCTATTTTCTCGAATGCAGACAGGAAAGCCTCTTGCATGACATCTTCAGCCTCCATACTGTCATTCAGAATTCTCAGACTCGTGTTGTACATCGACTTGAAGTACAACTTGTAAATCTGAAACTGTGATTTTTGGTCGCCGGCTATACACCCGTCGATAAGATCCTGGTGTATATTCTTGAAAGCCGCTTCAACATTAACCATATTCGTCCGACTTATAGTCTTTATTTGTAATGCTGCACCCACAGTTTCTCAGTTTTCCATACTAAGGACGCGGGTTGCGGTTCAGTGCTGCATCAGTACTGAAAAAAAATCTACAATCAGAAAAGATTCAGTATCATACCCTGCTTTATCTCACCTGTCGAGAAGTCGAGCTCCGATCCGAACATACTGTGGGGTATGGAGTAGATAAGCAGCAACACAACTGCTGCGGCGATGGTATAAACGGGCCTTTTCCTGCGCCAGTTCATTGCCACTGCCAGTATCCAGAATATTACCGCGACAAGTGTTTTATTGTCGGTAAGGTCCCATCCGAAGGGTACTCCGGTCCAGAATTCACCAAAAGCGTAGTACTGGACAATGGGTCCGAGTATCATCCCACCCGTAAACAACATTATGAGGGTGATGATGCCATATTTTCTCTGTGACTCAAAGCCTGCAATTGCCATGAGGCCTGCAAGGGTTGAGAGCATCATTGCGATGAACATTATTATAATATGTGGTGTGAGGGCCCATCCCGGAACAGCATCCTTGAACCTGATAACAATCGGATTATCCCTGAATAGCACCTGTGTCCCTGAATTATCTGTAATCTCGACATAGTATTGCAATTTCCCTGCCGGTGGCTGTTGTGGTACTGAGGCGAAGAATCCCTTCATCTCATCCATTCCGAATACCTTATTCATAATGAATGACTGTATAGGTATAACCCTGTATGTGAAGTTAACGGCTGTATATTCATCATCAGTCTTGAATCGCTTGTAATATAGTTTTGCGGTAACACTCTCATCATAAATCGCCATTCTTACAGACGGCCGTTCATCAAGCCCCAGGCTTCTGACCAGCTTGACAGGATAGGCCTCGCCATTAACAGTTATATCTGTCCTCTTTGGGTATGTTGGCCCTGTCTGTCTCTGAAAGATTGCTGCAGATAAGGTGATTATGACTGCAACTGTCCATAAAAGAGCTTTTTTCATTTCTGTGGCTTTTTAGGGTTGGTTAAAGCTGGATAATAAGTAACTCTGTATTTTCACCTCTGAGGATCTCGACAGAAATAGTCTCGCCTGCTTTTAACTGGTTAAGCCTGATCATGTACTCCTCAATATTATTAACAGGCTTGCCGTTTATCGATTTAATAATATCGCCCCTCATCATTCCTCCCAGTGCTGCAGGCCTTCCGGGAGTGACGAAATCGGCTCTCAGACCGTCACTTACCACACCTGAGAAGTCAGGCATGATTCCCAGTGAGATACCTCCGCGACGGGCTCCATGGTCAAGACCCTGTCTCGGACCAGCCTCAGTGAAGGCGAGCCTTTCCGAATTTCCTGCCAGTGAATCAGCCACACCATAGACAAAATCAGCAATTGCAATCATTCCCTCGTAGTTGATACGATCTTTTGTATCATATGGAGTGTGGTAGTCAAGATGCGGCCCTGTGGAAACAAAAATCACTGGGATATCTACAATGTAGAATGCCGAATGGTCGGAGGGACCGTATCCTTCGTCTGAGAGTGCCAGCTTCAGCCTGGCGGTATCATTGAGAACCATCAGAAGATCCCTCATCCCTTTAGCTGTTCCTGCGCCTCCCACCTGCAGCATCAGCGACTCTTCCTTAAGCCTGCCGACCATGTCGAGGTTTATCATAGCATTTATTGAAGCGGGGCTTACAGGCATCTGGTCAACAAAATGGCGGGCTCCGAGCAGACCCATCTCCTCAGCTGCAAATGCAACGAATATTATGCTGCGGGATGTTCCACCTGGCCTTGAAGCAAATTTCTGTGCAATCTCGAGCATAAGTGCGACACCGGAAGCATTGTCGTCTGCTCCGTAATGTACAGCAATGGTGTCGGGCATCCTGCTGGAGGAACCCTCTCCTCCATATCCAAGGTGGTCGAAATGAGCCCCGATAACCACGTATTCGTTCCTGAGTACAGGGTCTTTCCCGGGCAATACCATGGCAACATTCTTTGTTCCTGCATTTGTTCTGTTAACCCAGAA
Organism: uncultured Rikenellaceae bacterium; assembly: GCA_964446435.1. Taxonomy (GTDB): domain Bacteria; phylum Bacteroidota; class Bacteroidia; order Bacteroidales; family VadinHA17; genus SLNP01. Next base: position 4,110 of record CAYUOS010000062.1, read on the forward strand.
CCTCTGAAATCCATCATCGACGAATGGTACGAGTCCGTATGCGCGAAGCTCCCTTCTGATATAATCTGCAGCAAGGCTGTCACCCTCAGTGCCCGTCAGGCGTCCTCCCAGCTTTTCGGAAGCAAGGTACGATACATGTGCAAACAGTTCACCTGTGGTTATTTCAGGATTACCCCGCGAGCAGGCAACAAGCAGACAAGCTGCAAGCAGTACATATATATATCTTTTCATACCGTTACGTTCAATGGTTGTAAAGATATAACTGTTAAAGCAGAATACCTGCATAAAAACGCAGATGCGGTTGCAAAAAGCAGGGCAGGACAGGCCTGTTATTCGAACTGTCTGAAGGTCTTCTTGATCAGTTCCATTGCCTCACGCAGCTGTGTCTCAGTTATGATGAGTGGCGGTGCGAACCTGATTATATGACCGTGTGTTGGTTTCGCGAGGACTCCGTTCTCTTTCATGGCCACACATACATCCCAGGCTGTCTTACCGCCTTTTGGCTTGATAACCACTGCATTGAGGAGACCCTTTCCGCGAACCAGCTCAATCATCTCTGACTTGATACTCCTGAACTCCTGCCTGAATATTTTTCCAAGGTGCTCAGACTTCTCGGCAAGTCTCTCGTCGCGAACAACATCGAGGGCAGCCATTGCCACCTTACCGGCAATCGGGTTGCCGCCGAATGTGGAACCATGTTCACCAGGCTTGATGCATAGCATAATCTCATCATCTGCCAGTGCTACCGATACCGGAAATACCCCACCCGAAAGAGCCTTGCCGAGTATCAGAATATCAGGCTTCACACCCTCATGATCACAGGCAAGCAGCTTACCGGTGCGTGCAATTCCGGTCTGAACCTCATCTGCTATGAAGAGCACGTTTTTCGCCTTGCACATATCGTAAGCTTTCTTCAGGTATCCCTCTTCAGGAACATACACACCGGCCTCGCCCTGTATCGGTTCTACCAGGAAGCCAGCAACATCGGGATCCTCAAGCGCTTTCTCAAGTGCCTTCAGGTCGTTATAGGGAATTGTAATGAAACCAGGAGTAAAGGGGCCGTAATCTCTTCTGGCATCAGGATCTGTCGACATAGAGACAATCGTGATGGTCCGGCCATGAAAATTGCCTTCGCAGACAATAATCTTAGCCTGGTTTTCTCTGATACCCTTTTTCATATAAGCCCACTTACGGCATAGCTTGAGTGCGGTTTCATCGGCTTCTGCACCGGTATTCATTGGCAATACCCTGTCATAGCCGAAGTATTTGGTGATATACTCTTCGAATTCACCCAGGACAGAATTATAGAATGCTCTTGAGGTCAGTGTAAGCCTCTTTGCCTGATCGATAAGGGCCTTGATGATTTTTGGGTGGCAATGTCCTTGATTTACAGCTGAATATGCCGAGAGGAAATCGTAATACCTTTTTCCCTCCACGTCCCATACAAACGGACCTTCTCCTCTTTCAAGAACCACCGGCAGCGGGTGATAATTATGAGCTCCGAACCTGTCTTCGCGATCGATATAATCCTGTGTTTTCATCAGATTGATTTTTAATGATTTGCTATTTCAGTTTTTAAACCCACAATCTTACGAAAGCTTTTTCATTTTTCAAAGGAGTAAGGTCATTTAGTGAGGTATGGGGTATGGGGTATGAGGTATGGGGTATG
>CAYUOS010000062.1:5878-17741 GCA_964446435.1 uncultured Rikenellaceae bacterium
AGGAGTAAGGTCATTTAGTGAGGTATGGGGTATGGGGTATGAGGTATGGGGTATGGGGTATGAGGTATGAGGTATGAGGTATGAGGTATGAGGTATGAGGTATGAGGCTCAGGGCTCAGGGTACGGGGCTCAGGGTACGGGGCTCAGGGCGCAGGGTGCGGTTCAGGTTTCGTCGTTGAGAAGTCGTGGCCGGAGGGCCCTGGTTCGTTCAACCGATTTTTCGTGGCGCCACTTTTCTATCTCTGCTGCGTTTCCTGAGAGCAGTACATCCGGTACCTTCCACCCCATGAAGTCAGCGGGCCTGGTATATACAGGAGGTGAGAGCAGATCATCCTGGAAAGAGTCAAAAAGTGCCGACTGTTCATCCGAGATGGCCCCAGGTATCAACCTTACAATGGCATCGGTGATAATCGCTGCCGGAAGTTCTCCCCCCGAGAGTACATAATCACCAATTGATATTTCCCTCGTAACGAGGTTTTCCCTTATCCTGTGGTCGATGCCCTTGTAGTGGCCTGCAAGGATTATTATATTCTTTGACGTTGCCAGTTGGTTTGCTGTTTTCTGGCTGAATGGCTCACCATCGGGAGAGGTGTAGATTATCTCATCGTATTCTCTCTGGAGCTTCAGTTGTTCAAGAGCTTTGTACACCGGCTCAATCTTCATTACCATTCCTGCGCCACCGCCGAAGGGATAGTCATCTACGGTTCGGTGCCTGTCATCGGTGAAGTCGCGCAACTGGATCAGGTTTATTTCAACCAGCCCTTTATCCCTTGCTCTCCTGATAATTGAGTGGCCGAGAGGACCCTCAATCAATTCGGGCAGTATAGTTATAATGTCGATTCTCATAGCAATGTGGCCTGACTGCAAAAATAGCCAATGATATATTATCAGAGTCGCCCTGGTCTTATTAATTCTTTTTCCAGGAGGATTTTGACCGTATACTATATATATTTATATATTTACTTTCCATATATACTGTTTTTGATTGGATAACTCAGAATACATCGAATGCAGGCCAGGCTGCGGGGCATGCTGCATCGCGCTCTCTATCTCATCATCCATTCCCGGTATGGAGAAGGGTAAGCCGGCAGGAGTAAGGTGCATTCATCTTACCGATGATTACAGGTGTGCTCTGTTTGGCAAGCCTGAACGACCAGAGGTGTGCGGTGCCTTCCGGGCCGAGACTCTGTTCTGTGGCACCAACCGCGACGAGGCCATGAGTATTCTCATGTCACTCACCGATGCGGAAGACAAATACTGAAAAACTACTGTCCCGGTTTGTGTACGACCTTACCGCCTGTAATTGTATAAAGCACCTGAGTTTTCATAATCTCACTCTCAGGTATGGTGAGAAGATCTTTGTCAGTAATTACAATATCGGCGAGATATCCTGGTTTCAGAATTCCCTTTCTGTCTTCCATGAATTGTGCATAGGCCGACCCCCATGTATAGTACTTAATAGCCTCCTCCATCGTCAGTTTCTCTTCAGGAATCCAACCGTCTCCCTCTTCTCCCATCCTGTCTTTTCTTGTCACTGCTGCGTAGAGACCCTCCATCGGGTTCAGCGGCTCAACGCTGTAATCTGATCCGAAAGCCAGAATAGCTCCGGCGTCGAGCAGGCTTCTCCATGTGTATGACCACCTGCTTCTCTCTTCGCCTATTCTCTTGACTATAAACCTCTTGTCGGTTATACAGTGAGTGGGCTGCATCGAAGGTATCACCCCCAGCTCTGCGAATCTGGGTATATCACTCTCGATCAGTATCTGGGCATGCTCAAGTCTGTGGCGGCTGTCGCGTCGGCCGTTCTTTTCAATCGCAGCCTCACACATGTTCAATATCCAGTTGTTTGCTTTTGGCCCGATAGCATGAATCCCAATCTGAAATCCCATTGAATCTGCCGTGAGTATCCTCTTTTCCATCTCCTCGTAGGTCACCATCGCCAGTCCGTCCTTGTCGGGTTCGTCGCTGTATGGTTCAAAAAACATGGCTGTGGTGGAACCAAGGGTTCCATCCATGAAATCTTTCAGGTATCCGAAGCGGATCCAGTTTCCTTCTGCCGGATATTTTTCAGCCAGCTCACGGTACCTCAGGAGCCTCGACTTATCGTATGTAAGCACAGCCCCGATATCAATCCTCGAGGTCAGTTCTCCCTGTGCAAGCAGCTGATCATACATCTCCCAGCTTGCCGCACCGGGTATCTGGATGCTTGTCAGTCCAAGCTCCCTTGCATTCTGCAGAGCCATAAGGTACCCGATTCGGGTGCGCTCTGCCTCCTCTTCCGGTGTACGCTCGACCCTGACAGCACCATACTTCAGTATATTCATTGCTGTCTCCTTGAAAATACCTGTTGGCTCGCCGGTAACCGGATCGCGTACTATCTCACCACCAAACGGATCGGGGGTGTTCTTCGTAATGCCGGAATTCTTTATCACATAACTGTTTACCAAAACACTGTGACCGTCGGTACGGCTAAGTACAACAGGATTGTTCGGGGATACCGCATCAATAAGCTCCTTTGTCGGCCATTCCCTTGTGGTGAACATCTCATGCTCCCAATGGCCTCCACGGATCAGCTCGCCTGGTTTCGACTTTGCCACCTGGGCCCTTACTTTTTCTGTAATAACGGCAGGATCGGTAACATACCTGAGTTCAACGTAATCGGGATTAACCGGTCCGAAATGGGCGTGAGCCTCATTGAAACCCGGAATTACCAGTCTTCCTCCGGCATCAATTACTTCTGTCACTCCCTTTTCAATATATTTTGACACAGCCTTTCCTTTTCCCACGGCAATAATGAATTCACCCTTTATGGCAACAGCTTCTGCGTAGGGATTTTTATCATCAATTGTAAGTACCTTACCGTTAAGGATTACCATGTCGGCTTTCTGCGACTCTGTGCATGAGTTCATTGAGACCATAATTATTACAATCAGTACGAGAACAACTTTTTTCATAGGTCAGTAGGGTTATTATTTCAGCACCGAAATATAGTCAAATCAGATGGTCTATCATGATCATGTTACTATATTATACAATATGTTTATTCAGTTTTTTTAAAAAAGTCAGCTTAACAACCCTGAAGTTTTCTGATTACGACAATAAATAGTTACTTTGTACCTTCATTAATAAAACGGGCAATGGTTCAAATACTTAAAAATAAGTATGTTAAATTTATAATTGCGGCGATACTCTACATTATGTGGGTTATCTGGCTTGGCAATTTCTGGTGGCTTATTGGTCTGGCAATACTATTTGACATATATGTAACCGAAATTGTCAACTGGGCCTTCTGGAAAAAAAGGGAAGGCAGAAACCATGTTGTTATAGAATGGCTCGATGCCCTGATATTTGCTGTTATTGCAGTTACCATTATCAACATCTTCCTGTTCCAGAACTACCGTATCCCTACAGGTTCGATGGAGAAGTCGCTGCTTATAGGAGACCATCTTTTCGTTAGCAAGGTAGCATATGGTCCACGGCTCCCGAATACTCCCATTGCTTTTCCCTTTACCCAGCACACAATGCCGGTAACAGGAGGCAAGTCATGGTCAAATATTATTCAACGGCCATACAAAAGACTTAAGGGTTTCAGGAGCGTCGGCCGTTTTGATCCGGTTGTTTTCAACTTTCCCGAAGGAGACACGGTAGCTGTTGAAAACCAGGCTACAAGTTACTATGAGATAGTAAGGGAGACGGCCCGGTTTATAAAGGCCAATAATGCAATTACCGGTGGGGCTGCCCTGAGTGATGAGGTTTTGCATAGCCTGGCCAGAAAGGAAGTATGGCGCAGATATACAATAATATACAGACCTGTTGACAGAAGGGATAATTACGTGAAGAGGTGTGTGGGCCTGCCCGGCGATACTATTCAGATAAAAGATGCAGTACTCTACGTTAACGGCGCGAAAGCTGAAGAGAAGCCTACGATGCAGCTGACGTATATTGTGAGCACAAATGGTACAAGGATAAACCCCAGGGCTCTTGAGCGTCTTGAGATATACCGTTCAGACCAGCAGATGGTCGGAAGTGCCTACCTGTTTCCCCTTACCGGTGAAAATGCGACGGCATTGCGCTCATTTGCCAACGTTACCGATGTTACCCCACGAATTTCAAGGGCAGGAGAATATGAACCATACATATTCCCGCACAGTGAAACCTATCGGTGGAACCAGGATAACTTCGGTCCCCTGTGGATTCCGGCAAAAGGTGTAACGATTCACCTCGACAGTACAAATCTCTGTTTCTACAGGAGAATCATTGATGTTTACGAAGATAACGACCTGAGAGTTGAAAACGGAAGAATCTATATAAACGGAGAACAAGCCGATAGTTATACCTTTAAAATGGACTACTACTGGATGATGGGAGACAACAGGCATAACAGCGCTGATTCGAGGTACTGGGGATTCGTGCCTGAAGATCATGTGGTTGGAACCCCGAAGTACATCTGGCTCTCAATAAACAAGGAGGCCAAGGGGTTGAAAAGGATCAGGTTCGGCAGAATGTTCATGAAGGCAAGATAAGACTGGCTCAGGGCTCAGAGCTCAGGACTCAGAGTGCAGGGTTAATGGCATAAAAGAGAGGCTGCCTTTTTGGGACAGCCTCTTATAATTATTGCAAGCGAAGTTTCTATTCCTTTACTCTGTCGACGATTGCCCTGAAGGCCTCCGGGTGGTTCATGGCCAGGTCGGCGAGGGTCTTCCTGTTAAGGGCGATTCCCTTCTTCTGAACTTTACCCATGAATTCAGAGTAGCTCATATCATACTGGCGTACACCTGCATTGATTCTTTGTATCCAGAGGGCTCTGAATTCGCCCTTCTTCTTCTTTCTGTCACGATAGGCATAGCCTAACCCTTTCTCAAGGGTATTCTTTGCTACTGTCCAGACATTTTTCCTGGAACCGAAGTAGCCTTTTGTCTGCTTGAGGAGCTTCTTCTTTCTGGCCCTCGATGCAACTGAATTTACTGATCTTGGCATTGTTTTACTTTTTTTGGATGGCAGCGCTCATGTCTGAGTCTTAAAGCTGCGCAACCGGTTAATAATCGATTATCCTGCTTGATAAGAACAAGTTGTTATTTAAGACCCAACAGAAGCTTGATGTTACTCTCATCAGCCTTGTGTACCTCACCAAAGTAGGTAAGATTTCTCTTACGCTTGGTTGCCTTTTTGGTGAGAATGTGGCTCTTAAACGCATGCTTGCGCTTAATCTTCCCTGTTCCGGTAAGAGAAAATCTCTTCTTTGCACCCGGATTTGTTTTAATTTTTGGCATCAGTCAATAGTTATATGTTGTTTATTAAGTCTTCTTTTTTGGGGCCAGCGATATTATCATCCTCTTGCCCTCGAGGCGTGGCAGCTGTTCTACCTTGCCGTATTCCTCAAGATCGTTTGCAAAACGGAGCAGAAGCACTTCACCCTGTTCCTTGAAAAGAATTGATCTTCCCTTGAAAAAGACATATGCCTTTACCTTTGCTCCCTCCTCGAGAAATTTTATCGCGTGCTTAAGTTTAAAGTTATAGTCGTGATCATCGGTATTAGGCCCGAATCTTATCTCCTTAACCACAATCTTGGTGGCTTTGGCCTTCATCTCTTTCTGTTTCTTCTTCTGCTGGTAAAGAAACTTCTGATAATCTACGATCTTACAAACCGGCGGATCGGCACTCGGGGAGATCTCAACAAGGTCAAGCTCCATTTCATCTGCAAGCCTGAGAGCATCCTGTATGCTCATTACCTGTTGTTCAATACCTTCACCAACTACTCTGACAACCCTGGCAAGAATACGGTTATTGATCCTGTGCTGTGCCTGTTTCTGTGGCTGGTGTCTTCCCTGACGGTTAAAACTAAACTCAGCTATGGTTCGTTCCTCCTATTTTTGGTTAATAATAAATCTAAACACTCAATTCTTTCCTGATTTCAGCATTGATAAAGGAGACAAACTCATCGATTGTCATTACTCCCTTATCGCCTTCACCCTGCTTTCTGACCGCAACAGTACCACTTTCAGCCTCTTTTTCACCCACGATAACAAGATACGGGATTCTCTTTAACTCATTATCCCTTATCTTTTTACCTATTTTTTCGTTCCGGTCGTCAATTAAGGTGCGAATATCGGAATTATTCAGAATATTCAAAACATTTTTGGAATATTCATTGAATTTTTCACTTATAGGCAGAATCACAACCTGCTCAGGAGCAAGCCAAAGTGGGAATTTGCCTGCGGTATTCTCTATCAGTACAGCTACAAATCGCTCCATCGACCCGAAGATAGCCCGATGGATCATAACTGGCTGATGCTTTGTATTATCAGCCCCGTTGTAGTAGAGTTCAAATCTCTCCGGAAGGTTATAGTCTACCTGAATCGTTCCCAGCTGCCACTTCCTTCCGATAGCGTCGCGTACCATAAAGTCAAGCTTGGGCCCGTAAAAAGCAGCCTCACCCGGTACTACTGTTGTATTGAGGTTCATCTCGGCGGCAGCTTCGATAATTGCCTTCTCGGCTTTATCCCAGTTTTCATCCGATCCGATGTACTTATCCTTGTTATCAGGATCGCGAAGTGATATCTGGGCAGTGAACTCGGTGAAATTGAGCGCCTTGAAAATATACTGCACCAGTTCTATAATACTCTTGAATTCATCCTTTAGCTGATCAGGCCGGCAGAAGTGGTGTGCATCGTCCTGGGTGAAGCTCCTTACCCTTGTTAGTCCGTGAAGCTCTCCGCTCTGTTCATACCTGTAGACAGTGCCAAATTCTGCGAGCCTCAGGGGTAAATCCTTGTACGAATGAACAGTTGCATTGTATATTTCGCAATGATGCGGACAGTTCATAGGTTTAAGCATGAACTGTTCACCCTCCTGTGGCGTTGTCATGGGTCTGAACGAGTCAGCCCCGTATTTTTCATAATGGCCCGAGGTCTTGTACAGATTAACATTGCCGATGTGAGGGGTAGCAACCATCTTGTAACCTCTTTCCTTAAGCACCCTTGTCATGAAACCAACCAGTTGCAGTCTCAGTTCGGCACCTTTTGGAAGCCAGAGGGGTAGACCCATGCCCACCTTCTGTGAAAATGTAAATAACTCAAGTTCCTTACCTATTCTCCTGTGGTCTCTCTTTTTTGCCTCTTCGAGGAACACCATGTATTCATCAAGCAACTTCTGCTTCGGGAATGTAATACCATAAACCCTTGTGAGCATCTTGCGCTTCTCGTCGCCCCGCCAATATGCTCCGGCAAGGCTAAGCACCTTTATTGCCTTTATGGGCTCTGTTGACGGTAAGTGCGGACCGCAGCACAGGTCTGTAAAATTGCCGTTCGAGTAAAGACTGATGGTTCCGTCCTCCAGCTCAGAGATAAGTTCAGTCTTGTATTCGTCACCCTTCTTTCCGAACAGTGACAGGGCATCGTCTTTTGATATCTCTTTTCTGTTATACCTGCTGTTACCGGCTGCAAGCTCCTTCATCCTCTGCTCAATGAGAGGCAGGTCTGCATCGGTAATCACTTTTCCATCACCCGGATCGACATCGTAATAGAAGCCGTTCTCGATGGCAGGCCCTATGCCAAACTTGATGCCCGGATAGAGAGACTCGAGTGCCTCTGCCAGAAGGTGAGCGGAAGAGTGCCAGAAGGCGTGCTTGCCCTCGTCGTCTTCCCACTTGTGCAACAAGATTGAACCATCGGCTTCTATAGGGCGCGTGGCATCAACAAGTTCACCGTTGAAGGTAACCGACAATACCTCTTTAGCCAGTCTCGGACTGATCCTCTCGGCTATCTCCAGACCGGTAATTCCCTTCTCATATTCTCTTACCGACCCGTCGGGGAAGGTTATGTGTACTATTTCCATAATAAAAAAATCGGATGCAAAGATAGTTATTATTTGGATTGGCCCTGCATGTCAGGTTAATATCAAACAACGCTGAAAAATAGATTGTTCAAAGTATCTCGTTGGCATACTATTTGGATTACCTGTGTGAATTGCAAAACCCTGTATTATGAAAAAGATTTTACCCATAACAGCACTGATAGCTCTGGCGATGGTTTCATGCGAACTTCAGCCTGATGCATATTTCTACACCGACAAAGTTGATGTCACTACCGGCGAACCCATCGCCTTCACAAACAGTTCATACAATGCCTTCAGGTATGAATGGGATTTTGGCGATGGAAGCAGGTCAACTGCCGAGAACCCGATTTACGCCTATAGTTCAACCGGATCATTCCAGGTTATGCTGGCGGCTATTTCCAAAAAGGGTAATGTAAGTTACGCATACCAGACAATTACAGTCAGGTTCCCCACCACCCTCGAGGTAACGGTACTTGAATTTTTCGACGAATATCCGGTTGCGGGTGCCAGTGTATTGCTTTACCCGACACTCAGGGACTGGGATAATGAGACCAACGGAATTGTTGAGGGAGTTACCAACAGTGCCGGCAAGGTGGTATTTACAAATCTTGATCCAAAGCCATATTATCTTGATATTCTTGAGAATAACCACAACAACTATGCATTCAGGGATGAACTCGATTACTGGATATACCATTCAATAATTACCCCTTCGTTGCTTCCCAACCAGATAAACCGGTACACCGCATATGTTGACTACGTTGGAGGGAAAGGGGAGGGCACACTCGAACGCCGCGACCGCAAGGTGGTGGTTGTGAGGCCTGACAGGTAGCAGTCATGCATCAGTGGTAGCCCAACGCCTCTCCTGATATTACCCGATATGTTGTAAAATATTATTTATAAGCGGGAAAAGGTCTATTTTTGGGTGAAATAAAACCTACAATCCATGAAACAAGACCTTTTTCGTTTTTGGGGCACCATTATGCTGGTGCTTGCTTCTTTAAGTATTAACGCCCAGAGTTTTGCGATACCAGACGTGCTCTTCTCAAGAGCAGAGAAGACCAATTTTGCCGAGACTACCCTGAGTGCTGAGGTTGTGGCATTCTGTGAAGCTGTCGGAAGGATGAGCAACCTGGCAACTTTCAGGAAATTTGGCACCACCACAGATGGTAACGATTTGGTAATGCTGATCCTTGCCAAGCCTGCGGTTTCTACCCCTGAAGAGGCAAAGGCATCGGGGAAACCAGTCATCTATATCCAGGGTAATATTCATGCCGGCGAGGTAGAGGGTAAAGAGGCCTCGATACAGCTTATACGCGAAATCTGCTTCGGTCCGCGCACCGATCTTCTAAACGATCAGATACTGATCTTCTGTCCGAACTACAATCCCGACGGCAACGATAAGCTTAGTGCCACAAGCAGGCCCTCACAACAGGGCAGCCCTCAGCTGACGGGGGTAAGGACGTCGGGCGAAGGATTTGACCTGAACCGTGAAGGGATTAAGGCTGAGGCTATTGAGATGAAGGCTCTGTTGAGCGAGATACTGATCAAATGGGACCCGGTACTGCTGGTAGACCTTCATACAGACAACGGATCATGGCATGGTTATGACCTAACATACGCACCTCCGTTCCATACTGCAGGTATGGCTTCGGTAACCCAATACCTGACAGACAGGATGCTGCCCGAGCTTACTACATCCGTTCTCGAGCGCTCAGGCATGCCATTCTTCTACCATGGCTATATGCGGTCAAGGCCCGGTGAGGAACAGACCTCGTTCGCGACCTATTCACATCTTCCGAGATACCTGGTTAACTATATGGGACTGAGGAACCGTATGGCGATACTAAGCGAAACATTTGCCCATATGTTGTTTGAAAAGAGGGTCCTTAGTAACTATGTATTCCTCGTCTCAATACTCGAGTATACCAATGAGTTTGGAAGGGAGATGGTAGAACTGGTGGCAAGGGCTGACAGGGAAACTGTTGAATTGATCACAGGCAATGATGGGTCGCTGAAACGGGGTGTATCATTCGTTATGGCAGCCGAGCCCGGGCCGATAAGCCTTCTGACCCGTGAAACAGAGAGCTTCAGGGATGAGGCCGGCAGAACCAGAACCAAGCCAACAGGTCGGCTTCACTGGATTGACAATGTGATACATATGAATCATTTTGCCCCCAGAATCATGACCAATGTCCCGTTTGGGTACTATTTCCCTTCAGAACTGAAAGCTGTTGCTGACAAGCTCGCCGAGCACGGCATTAAGGTGTCGGTTACTGCAAGGAGGGAGAGGATATATGCAGAGGTATTCACAATCAGCAAGTTCACTCATGCAGCAAGGCCTGCATTTGGCGATCACCGGACTGTGACTGTTGAGGGAACATTCTCACGCAAACAGGTAAGCATACCTGCCGGAAGCTATTTTGTCGATATGAGGCAGCCTCTTGCATGGCTGGCACTCTATATGCTTGAACCACAGTCAGACGATGGGTTGCTTTTCTGGAACTATTTCGATGATTATCTTATCCCCGGGGGAGTGGAGACCAAACCAATGGATTTCCCGGTATACAAGCTGATGCAGCCAATAAAGTAATAAGAACAGGACAAAAATCAAAAAGGCGCCTTCAAAGCGCCTTTTTTGTTCTTGTGCCCAGGACAAGACTCGAACTTGCACACCGTAACCGGCACCAGCCCCTCAAGCTGGCGTGTCTACCAATTTCACCACCTGGGCGGGTGGGTGATTTGTGCCCAGAACAGGACTCGAACCTGCACATCATTGCTGACACTAGTCCCTGAAACTAGCGCGTCTACCAATTTCGCCATCTGGGCCAATTTGCTCAGAGCTCAGGGCGCAATGCGCAGGGCTCAGGCTTTTTTAAAGAACCGACTGCATGAAAAATCAGCAGCGGGTGCAAAAGTAGAAAATTTTTCAAAACAAGAGAATAAAAGTCGAAAAAATCTAAATTTGCTTCCTGATAATCTGTGGTTGATATGAAGGTTCTGAAATTTGGAGGCACATCTGTTGGCAGTTCCTCGAGAATTAAGGATTTGAAGAAGCTGATCTGCAACGGTGAGCAGAAGCTGGTTGTTTTGTCAGCAATGGCCGGCACCACCAACACTCTTGTTGAGATTGCCGAATTGATACGTACCGGTTCTGTTGAAGAGGCCAGAAATCTTCTCGATGAGTTGCGAAATAAATACCAGGGGGTTGTGGAAGAACTTTTTGACGACTCAGTATATGCTGATCAGGCGATGCAGGTTGTAAACAGCCACTTCAACCAGATCGCAGGTATAAAGACTGATAGTTATACAGCAATAGATGAGAGAATCATTCTTGCATGCGGGGAGTTGATTTCAACAGCGCTTTTTGACCTTCATCTTCGCGAAACAGGCATCAGGTCGGTTCTGATTCCGGCCCTTAATTTCATGCGGGTTGACAAGGATGGTGAACCCGACTACTTTTACATTTCGGAGAATCTCAACAGGGAGTTGCAGAAATGTACCGGAGCTGAAATAATAATTACCCAGGGTTTTATTTGTCGAAATGCTGCCGGGGAGGTGGATAATCTGAAGAGAGGGGGCAGTGATTATACTGCTTCAATCATCGGAGCCGTACTGAAGGCTGAGGAGGTACAGATATGGACAGATATAAGCGGTTTCCACAATAACGATCCACGTTACGTTGAAGGAACCTCGGTGTTGAGGGAGTTGTCATTTGATGAAGCAGCTGAGCTTGCATATTTCGGGGCAAAGATCATGCATCCCTCAGCAATGATACCTGCCCGGCTTAAAAACATTCCGGTGGTGGTGAAAAATACCATGGAACCGGCAGATCCCGGAACGACCATCAAAACCGTTACCGGGCATGAGGATTATAAGGCTGTAGCGGCCAAGGATAATATAACGGTGCTGAGGATCAGCTCCGACAGGCGGCTTATGTCATTTGGGTTCATGAGGCGGGTTTTTGAGATATTTGACTTTTACCGGACATCCATCGACATGATAGCCACCTCTGAGGTCTCACTGTCAT
>CAYUOS010000063.1:0-4837 GCA_964446435.1 uncultured Rikenellaceae bacterium
CCGTTCTCCGTTTACCGTCTCACTGATACCGTTTACCGTGTGCCGGATACCGTTTACCTAATATTTTAATTTTTTTACTACTATGTATTGCATGGTACATATTTTTATATATATCTTTGCATAAACTATTTTTATATTTCATAAGGTACTATAAAAACAAATGCAAAATGAAGGTAACAGTTAACATCAATATCGGCGGGTATGCCTTTCACATAGATGAGGATGCCTACCATGAACTGAAAGCCTATCTGCGTTCGCTCGAGCTCCACTTTACCGGAGAGGACAGCTCATCGGAGATAATGGCTGACATAGAGACCCGCATGGCCGAGTTGTTCAGGACAAGGCTCGGCGCTTACAGACAGGTAATAACCATCGACGATGTGAGAGAGGTAATGAATACAATGGGCAGGCCAGAGGATTTTGTAGATCAGGACAGCTACACGGCACGCGACAAATTTGCATCAACCTCTTCGCACCGCATGTACCGCGACCCGGATAACCGAATTATTGGCGGTGTCTGTTCGGGAATGGCTGCCTACTGGCACCTCGATCCCATAATTCCACGGGTTATTTTTCTGGCCCTGATATTTGCTGGTGGTCTCGGACTATTTGCTTACGCAATACTCTGGATAGTACTGCCCGAAGCGAGGACAACGGCTCAGAAAATTGAGATGAGAGGTGACCCTGTAAATGTCCACAACATCAAGGAATCTGTCAGGGATGAATTCGAGAGAGTAAAGAAAAACTTTAAAAACAAATAGCCATGAACAGTGAAAATGCAAAGGCGCAGATGAGGAAAGGGATCCTTGAGTACTGCATTCTGCTGATCCTTTCCCGCAGTTCCTGCTATGCAAGTGACATAATCAGGGAATTGAGAGAAGTAAAACTTATAGTGGTTGAGGGAACACTATACCCTCTTCTCACGCGACAGAAGAATTCGGGATTGTTAAGTTACCGCTGGGAAGAGTCTCAACAGGGTCCTCCCAGAAAATACTATGAACTGACTGAAGCCGGAAGAGCGTATCTCACAGATCTCGACCAGTCGTGGAATGAACTCATTGAGTCAGTCAATCTGATAAGAAAATAATAACCGAAAAAATTGCAATAGAGATGAAAAAGAGCATCAATATAAACATTGCAGGTATCGTATTCCAGATTGACGATGATGCATTTGAAAAACTGCGCTCATACCTTCAGGAGGTCAATGTGCGTTTCAGGCAGATTTCAGGAGGCCACGAGGCCCTTGATGACTTCGAGGCAAGAGTAGCCGAAATATTCCAGAGCCGCAGAGGTTTAACAGGAATTATTACCATGGCTGATGTCGATGAGATGATATCAGTAATGGGCAGGCCTGAAGACATGGCAGACGGATATGAGGAGGAGATACCCGAGGAACCCGGCTATACTTCACAAAGGCGACTCTATCGCAGCCAGGACGAAAGAATACTGGCCGGTGTTGCAGGTGGGATTGGAAATTATCTCAATGTCGACCCGGTTTGGATAAGACTGCTTTTCATAGTCTTTACCTTCTTCTACGGATTTGCTTTCTGGGTCTATATTGCCCTCTGGATTGCCCTGCCGGTGGCTGACAGTGAAAAAAGAAGACAGGAGCTCTTTGGTCAACGCTACGGAAGAGAGAAAAAAAGCCGCAGAAGAGGTTCCTCAAGGGCATATGGAAGACCAGCCGGAGCAGAGACTGCTGACAGGGTCGGAGGAGCACTCAATGAGATTTTCAGAGCAATCGGCAGGTTCATTGTCATAGTCGTGAGGATTATACTGATCATTATTGGCGTCACATTCATAATCGCAGGGCTCACCCTTCTTGCCATGGCAATTGTGGCTCTCTTCTTCAACTGGGGCCCATGGCTCCCGGGCTCGGTCGCAACTGAAACCTTCCATTTCTCAGAGCTTTTCCCGCTTATCATAACGCCATCTGCAATACCATGGTTTGTCGGCCTGAGCCTGATAGTCCTGGCGCTGCCACTATTCGGTCTTATCTACTGGGGTATCAAGATGATCTTCCAGTTCAGGGCAAAAGACGGTATCATCAGCATTGCCGCCCTCTCGGTATGGATAATTGCTGCCGTTTCCCTGACTATGCTGCTTTTCAGTGAGGGAATAAGCTTTGCCGAATCAGGAAGACAGATCGAACGTACCGATCTGAATACAGCTAACAACTCAATTGTACTGGCAATCGGAAATGATCTCTCAGCAACCCGGTATGAAAAGAAGATAGAATTACCATTTGAGGATAACTTCATATTCTATGCAACAGCAGATGACAAAATATTCTGCTCAACCCGTGCATATATCAGGACAACCTCCGAAGACATCCCCTATGTGGAGGTAAGGAGATACTCACAAGGCACAAACAGGAGAAAGGCGCTCGATAATGCTGCCGATCTTGAATACAATTACACCTTCAGAAATGACTCCCTGTATGTGGATTCATATTTCGGCCTTCCTGACAATACCAGGTGGCGAGGATCAGACGTCAGGGTTTACCTCTATCTTCCTGAGGGAACCAGGATTTTTGTGGACAGAAAAGCCGGATCGATAATCACCAGGGCAAATGTCTCAGGATATCAACCGTGGGACCTTGGCGGAAGGTGGTGGAAGATGACTGAAAACGGATTAATACCCAATTAACAGTTTCTCATATATTTAAGTTTTCCAGCAGAAGGGGCGCAATAAAATGCTCCCCTTTTGTGTTTTAGCTAACGTTAATGTTTTGTTAAACCCGAAATAGACGACATCCCTTTGTTCAACATACCATAAATTTGATTAACAAACCCCTAAAACAATGTCTGCAAATGAAAAAACTACTCTGCCTTCTTGCAATACTGCTGCCCGGTTTCCTGTTGTCCTCCCAGGAAGCGGCAACAACCTCCGACACATTGCGCAAGGATGCGCTGAATGTATATATGGAGGCAAGTGATTACCTGCGGCGTGAGATTACCTTCGTAAACTATGTACGGGATATTAAGGACGCCCAGCTTTACATTATCTCCTCGTACCGGACAACAGGATCGGGTGGTACAGAAACAACATACTTCCTGGTTGGTCAGAAGGAGTTTGCCGGAATGAAGGATACCATTGTAGTAAATACTAGTCCTGACGACACCCATGATATGAGGCGTCAGAAGGATGTCAACGCACTTAAAATGGGTCTTATGAGATATGTGTTGAAAACCCCGCTCTCAGCATATATTGACGTCAGGTTCAATATGCCCGTTACTGAAACCGTTTCTTCAGACCGATGGAACAGCTGGGTCTTCCGGTCAAGTATAGGAGGTTTTATGCAGGGACAGAAATCATATACTTCAAGCAGTATCTACACAAATATCTCCGCAAACAGGGTAACCGAAAAGATCAAAACGGAGCTCTCTCTCAGCTACGACAGGGGTGAAGACAAATTCGATCTGGGAGAATCAGTCGTCTCCAGCCTAAATCAGTCAAAGGACCTAAGTGTCATGAATGTCTGGGCAATAAATAACCATTGGTCGTACGGCGGGTCAATGTCAATGAGCTCCTCATCCTACAGCAACAGCGACCTGAGAGCCTCTTTTCTTCCCGGAATAGAATACAACATCTTTCCATATACTGAATCAACCCGACGGCAATTGCGTCTGATGTACCGGGCCGGCTATGAATACCAGAACTATACAGACTCAACCATCTATGACAAAATGGAGGAACACCTGTTGATGCAGTCACTGGCAGCAGCCTACGAGGTTGTCCAGAAATGGGGCTCAATCTCACTATCGCTTAACTGGAGAAACTATTTCCATGACTTCAGCAAGAACAATCTCGGCTTAAGCGGCTCCGTCAACCTTCGCGTTGCGAAAGGACTCTCGTTCAACCTGGGAGGCATGTTCAGGATTGTACACGACCAGCTGGCCCTTGTAAAAGGAGGTGCCACACCAGAAGAAATACTGCTGCGCAGAAAGGAGCTTGCAACTCAATACTCATATTTTAATCATTTCGGTATCTCCTATACCTTCGGCTCAATTTACAATAATGTCGTTAATCCAAGATTCGGAGGCGGTGGTGGGTCAAGAATGATAATTTCATTCTGATTCTGATACTGTACTCGTTATCAAAAACAGAAAATCCATAAAACGGTTTTCTGTTTTTTTCATACATTTGTGACTGTTGGTCATTTTACGAACTATATTCACATGGGTGTAACCGAACGAAAATCGCGCGAGCGAAACAAACGCAGGGAAGATATTCTTGACGCCGCTGAAAGTGTCTTTACTGAAAAGGGGATAATAGCATCAACCATTGACGACATTGCCCGTGAGGCTGAACTGGGCAAGGGAACACTCTATAACTATTTTCCGTCGAAGGAAGCCATCCTGTGGTACTGTGCCGTCAGAGGGATGAAAAGACTTAAAGAACTGATAATAGCTTCTGTCTCTCCCGACAATGAACCACTCCTTAACCTCCGCTTTATGGCTGAATCATTCATGAGGTTTGCCATAAGGCATAACAACTACTTCAGGATATTCCTGACTGTCGGAATGGGCTTCTCAATACCTTCCGGACTTACAGGAAAAGAAGTGAAAGAGGTTTTTGAAAAGGAGTCCCCCTATCTTCTTATTATGCAGGAACTGAAACGGGGCCAGGGCACCGGCTTTTTCCGGAGTGACGTGGAACTTAACCTTCTGACTCATGCTGTTTGGATACAGTTCTACAGCTTCATGCAGCTCATCTCACTGAATACTGAAATGGTGGCTGCCTTCGGTCTCAACCATGAAAAGCTGATCGAAACAAATATGCAGATGATAATAAATGGAATAAGAAGAGATGGATAGAGGGACGGGTATCAGGT
>CAYUOS010000063.1:4937-17370 GCA_964446435.1 uncultured Rikenellaceae bacterium
GGTATCAGGTGTCAGGTGTCAGGTGTCAGGTATCAGGTGTCAGGTATCGGGTACCAGACATACTCCCTTTCTTCCCGGTTGCAAGGTGAAAAATTGAAACAACCCGATCCCCATCCTCTTCGCAGCGAAGGGCAAACGAACAGGAAGAGAAAAACTATACAGGCATAATATGAAAAGAAAAATATTGCTGGCTTTGATGATAATATCGATTATCGCGGGCCCTGCTTCAGTGAAGGTTTACGCTCAGGGCAGTATCCTCGATGAGTATATACGAATCGGTATTGAAAACAACATCACCATACAGAAGGCTAACCTCTCGTATGAAAAGAGTCTTGCCATCCTTCACGAGGCCAGGGGCTACTTTCTTCCCGGGCTGAGTTTCAATGCACGTTATACCATAGCCAGGGGAGGCAGGGTATTTGAATTTCCGGCAGGAGAAATGTTCAATCCTCTCTTTCAGAACATCACAGCACTCAACAGCGCCATGGCAGCCATCAATCCCGGCTTCCCGGCACTGCCCCCCTACCCTTCGGTCGATAACATCAGTTTCAGGTTTTTCCGGCCCACCGAACATGAGACAAAACTCTCGGTGGTGCAACCCTTGTTTAATCCGGCCCTATACTACAACTACCGCATCAGAAAGGTTGAAACCCTCATCGGTCTTGACAACATTGAGATAAGCCGCCGCACCCTGGTAAAGCAGATTTCTGATGCCTACCACGACTATCTCAGAAGCGCCGGTTACCAGCGCATTGCTGATGAACTCGTCACCCTCGCAACAGAGAACCTGAGAATATGTACAAGCCTCTGGAACAATAACATGATTACGCGTGACATCCTCTACAAGGCTGAAGCAGACCTTGCAGAGGCAAGAATGAAGCTTGCAGAGGCCGCCGGAGCAGTGAACTCTTCAAGGGCCCTCTTCAACTTCCACCTCAACCGTGACCTTCGCGAGCCAGTTATTGCCGACACAACTCTAATGCCTCTGCTTCCGGCCTTTACACTGATGGAAGGCATTGAGGAATCGACTGACCGCAGGCCTGAACTGGCAGTTATGGAGAGATGGCTCGAGGCAAACAACCTCTTTATCAGGCTGAACAGGGCGGAAGCGCTGCCGGTGGTAGCAGGAGCTGCCGACTACGGATTTCAGGGAGAGAAGTACAGGTTCGGAAAGGAGGACGATTTCATGCTGGCTTCGGTGGTTCTTCGATGGAACATCGCTGCCGGCAGCACGGCAAGGAACAAGACCCGCCAGGCGATGCTCGACAGGGAGATCCTCGAACTAAGCAGGCAGGAGATGGAGAAACAGATTGAGCTACAGGTAATAAGCGCATGGTACAATATGCTTACAGCCCATGAAGCGGCTGAGGCGGCGGCCGCAGCACTCGAACCGGCCTCTGCATCATATTATATCGTAAGGGCACGATTCAGGGAGGGACAGGAATCATACGGCCACCTCCTGGAGTCACAAACTCTTTTGACAAGGGCCCGCGAAGAGATGCTCGACAGGCAGTACAGATTCATGAAAGAGAAGACAGCATTTATGATGGCAACAGGTAAAATAACTACGAAATAGTCAAGCCAATGAAATACAGAATCATCCCCACAGTTTTACTTGCCGCGATGGCAATTGCCGCTGTCTCGTGCGGCCGCTCCCGCAATGCCAGGCCGGAGACATCTGCTCCATCTGTCAATATAATGACTGACACCATCAGACTCTCATCCGTAGTAATTCCTGTGGTGACATCAGGTTTGCTCTCAACCGAGACGGAGATGAAGCTTTCATTCAAATCGGGAGGCATCATCGGCAGTTTCCCTGTACGTGAGGGGCAGTCTGTTAAAAAGGGAGAGATTATTGCCAGCCTCGACCTTACAGAGATCAGTAGTGCAGTAAACCAGTACCGCCTTGCACTCGAAAAGGCTGAACGTGACCTCTCCAGGGCTGAGAACCTCTACACCGATTCAGTTGCCACGCTCGAGATGTTTCAGAATGCCCGCACGGCACGCGACATGGCCAAAGCATCACTTGCAGCCGCGACTTTCAACCGCGAAAGGGCGGTGATTACCGCTCCTGCCGGTGGAAAGATACTTAAGAAGCTGGCTGAAAGAGGAGAGGTAACCGGCGCGGGCCACCCTGTTGTATTGTTCGCTCCTGAAGACGGCGAATGGGTTATTGTATCGGGGGTGTCTGACAAGAGCATCGTCAAAATCACCGAAGGCGACAGTGCCAGGATAACACTTGACGCCTTCCCCGGTGAATCTTTCAGGGGCGTGGTTCGCGAGACCGGAGCCTTCGCCGATCCATATACTGGTACTTACACCATCAAAACGGCAGTCATCGAGCCGGCACCCGCGTTCAGAACAGGCATGACCGGCAAGGTCACCATCTATCCGCCACCTGTCGAAAACACAATCATCGTTCCCCTGAGAGTGCTCACTGACACCGGCGACGGTGCCGCCTACATCTACCTGGTTGCCAATGGTTCCTGGAAAAAACAGAGAATAACTACCGGTGAAATGACCGGCCATGGAATCGTTGTGAGGTCGGGAGTGGAACCGGGAGACATCTGTATAACCGAAGGCATGAGTTACCTGGTGCCGGGTGTGACGCTGAACCCGATAAACCGATAGAGTATGAGACTGCCGAAGATAGCTGCCGATCTGCCCCAGTTCACCATTGTGGTTTTCATTTTGCTGGCATGGTTTGGTGTTAACTCGTACCTCACCATGCCCCGCACCGAGAATCCCGAAATAGTGGTGCCCGGAACACTGGTTATTGCAGTGCTGCCGGGCGCCGCCCCGTCAGATATGGAAACGCTGGTTGCTGACCCCATCGAGAGAGCCGTTAACGAAATTGACTATATCAACAGGATAACCACCCGTATCTCTGAGGGATACTCAATTACCTCAATTGAGTTTGACTTCGAAACAGATGCCGACAGGAAGTATGACGAGGTAGTTCAGAAGGTAAACTCCATTCGCGGTGAGCTGCCCGATGAGCTTTACTCACTTGAAACCTGGAAGTGGAGCACAACCGATATCGTGACACTTCAACTGGCCCTGGTGTCGGAATCGGCGTCTTGGGAAGAGATGGAACACCATACTGACCTGCTTAAAAGGGCTGCCGAAAAGACCGAAGGAGTCAAAAAGGTCAGGGTTTTCGGCATACCCGGCATGGAGGTCGCCATAAACCTCAATTTCGCGCGAATGGCGGCGATGAATATCTCGCTTGAACAGGTCGAAAATGCAATCTTAAGCAACAATCTGACCATTCCGGCCGGGACAATCGACATAGCCGGACTGGGGTTCAATGTAAGGGGAACCGGAAGGTACTCGTCAACTGAAGAGATAGCGAATACAGTGGTCTCATCATACGCAGGCAGGCTGATAAGGATTGCCGACATAGCCACGGTCTCAATGGCCCGAAAAGACCCTGACTACATAGCACGGTTCAACGGCAGGAGGTCAGCATATATTACAGTAGCACAAAAGTCAGGAAGAAATGTGTTTGATGTGAACAGCAGGCTTCGTGACGGTATTGAGACTATAGCCTCCTCGCTGCCGAATGAAATATCACTTGAGTACGTCTTCGACCAGACCGAGGGTGTGAGCGACCGCCTGAACAAATTCACGGGAAGCCTGCTTCAGGGAATAATTCTGGTGGGGCTCATTATCTTCCTGGCAATCGGGGTAAGAAGCGCGATGGTGGTAATACTGGCTATTCCCCTATCGGTAATCTCAGGCATTGGGATTATTGATTTCGCCGGCTTCGGACTGCAGCAGATATCCATTGCAGGCCTGGTAATATCACTGGGCATGCTGGTTGACAACTCAATAGTAATGGTAGAGAATATCTCGCGCCATATTGCAAAGGGTCTTTCGCCGCGTGAGGCTTCGGTAACGGCTGCCTCTGAAATCGGATGGCCTGTGGTAACAGCGACAATAACGACTCTGCTGGCATTTATACCGATAGCAATGATGCCCGACAAGGCCGGCGAGTTCATAAAATCACTTCCCGTAACCATCATGGCCACTCTTACCGTTTCACTGCTGGCTGCACTCACCCTGACACCTGTCATTACCTCATGGCTGTTCCGACCTGCCGATCCCGGCAAACCAAAAAAAGGTACTCCCTTCAGGCGCCTCCTGAACTATATTATCGAAAACCCGTACCGGAAGACCCTCTCTTTCGCCCTTTCACACAGGTGGCTTACCGTTGCAGTCGCGACTTGTATCTTCCTCGGCACGCTGGCACTGGTTCCCGGTGTGGGAATCAGCTTCTTCCCGAAAGCAGAGCAGCCAAATTTCCTGGTAACGGTAAAAACACCACAGGGGACAGCCATTGAAAAAACCGACAGTCTCTGCAAGGTGGTGGAGTCAATTCTTGAAACCATTCCGGGGGTGCGTTACACCGCGAGTAACATTGGCCACGGGAATCCACAGATCTATTACAACATATTTCCCGAAAGCAACAACCCAAGCCTGGCCCAGATATTTGTGCAGCTCGACGGTTACACCCCCGAAAGCTTTGCAGAAACGGTACAGCGCACCCGCAGTGCCGTTGCCGATATTCCGGGTGCAACGATCTCTGTACGCGAATTCGAACAGGGGCCACCGGTAAGTGCGCCGGTACATATCTACATCTCGGGCAAGGATGTTGCAGTACTTGCCACCATGGCATCTGAAGTTGAAAGAATTGTGAGGGAACACCCGGGCGCCACAAATGTTACCAACAGCGCATCGGGAACCGGCACTTCCCTTTTTGTCGACATCAACCGCGACAAGGCAAATATGTACGGGGTACCCGTGCACCTGGTGAGCAAGGCCGTGAGAGCATCTGTGTCAGGTTTGCGGGTTTCTGCTTACCGCGATGAATCGGGTGAAGAGTATGATATTGTACTGAAGAACAACAGCAACGCCCCAGCCAGGGAGAGGTTTGAACACATCCACGTAACTTCACTGGCAGGAAGGCAGATACCGTTACTGCATCTTGCTGACCTTACGCTGAAGGATTATCCGCTCGAGATCAACCACTACGGCATGGAGCGCACGGTACAGATAAAGGCCTACAATCTGCCCGGATACACCGTCGACGAGATAGTTGCACCCGCAGTGGAGAGGCTCAGGGAAATGAAAACACCACAGGGCTATTCATGGCATGTGGCCGGAGAGATCGAGGGCCGCAAGGAAGCTTTCGGGGGAATGGAAAACGCCCTGCTTATTGCGGTGCTGGCTATTCTGGCAGTACTGGTGTTGCAGTTCAGGTCATGGAAGCAGCCGCTGATAATATTTATCGCGGTACCCTTCGCGGTGACAGGCATGATCTGGGCACTATTTCTGACCGGCAATACATTTTCATTTACTGCATTCATAGGACTGATAAGCCTGGTGGGTATAGTTGTGAACAATTCAATTATACTGGTAGATTACACCAACAAGCTCAGAGCCGAAGGCAGGGAGTGCACTGAGGCACTGCAGGTCGCGGGTGAGATAAGGTTCACCCCGATAGTGCTTACAGCCCTCACCACAATCGGCGGACTGCTGCCACTTACCCTTGGCGGAGGAACCCTGTGGGCACCTTTGGGGTGGACCATCATTGGCGGATTGCTGGTGTCGACTTTCCTTACCCTGATTGTGGTGCCGGTGATATATAAGATACTATCATAGGTATCGGGTGCCGGGTATCGGGTACCGGGTACCGGGTACCGGGTACCGGGTACCGGGTACCGGGAAAGCTACATCATATCACCCTTATGGCTGTAGTAGTCGGTGCTCTGAAATATCTTGTCGGCGTTGGCTGCAATGAAGCCTGAGTATTGCCTGCCGGCGGCATCATTATACCTGAGGGTAAATTCATAGAAGCAGCGTGGAATGGCATGTACTCCGTCACTGAATTCGAAGGGTTGTATTCCGGCCATTGTGGCTGACTGTTCAAGCAACTCATCAGGGGTGCCGTAAATCTCACCTGCAGTGGTATTGAGAATATAGCCGTTCCTCTTTACAAATTCGTTTACTGACTGCAGGGTTGGGAATTTCTTAAGCTCGTTTACCTTGATGGCAAAATGGTTGGCCCTGTAACCGTAAACCAACAGCCAGGCTGCATATTCCGACTCTTCACGCAGCCTGTTATACGTCTCAAACGGAATCCTGCCCCATATGCTGCCTCCATAAACCAGGTCCCTGGCAGCATAAGTCTTGTCGTCCAGCCTGTTGAGATACCCCCGTACAGTATCCTTCAAATAATTACTGAACTGGTCAATCATCAGCTCACTGATAAACACCTTTGGAGCATCAGGGTCGGTCTTGTGCTCATAATGCCTGCCTTGCAGTCTCTTGGCTTTAAATTCGTAATTGCCCCTGGCTTCATAGCCGTTGTCTGTGAATACCCTGGCAATTACGTCAATATTCATGCGCTCATCATCGAATGTCCGCAGCGCAATATGATCATGAACAACCCTCTCGCCGTGCGAGGTAAACAGGTCGTAAATCCGCTGTGCATCGGGATTCTCCTTTGAATAAGTCTCCCAGAACCTCTCAAATATCTTCTTTGTCTCCATTGCTCGGTGGGTTAATGATTACAATTATACAAAACTGGCCTGACATTGCATCAGAACCTGGCAGCAATCTGAAGTGAAAACTGCCGGTGCGGCCTGATGTCGCCAGGGCGACCCATATACTCGGTATTGGTGACATTCTTGATGCCGGCCGACAGCTGGTAGCCATTAACAAGACGGAAGGCTGCAAAAAGATCGAGAACATGATAGCCGGTGTTGTGAGTCATCCAGTAGTCGTAGAAGCCTGGGAGCAAAGTCTCCCTGGTCAACGGGTTTACGAACACATTGTCGATGTCAAGTATCTTCGATTTCAGGCTCAGGTTAGCTCCTGCCTCAAACCGGCCAATTGATGATGTCAGGTTAAAATCAGCAGAATGTTTTCGTCTGAACTTAAGATACTTGCCTGTATTTTCACCTGTAACTGCATTGTACTCTACAGGAACCATGAATGTATATCCTGATGTCAGCGTTGTGCTGATGGCACCAATGCTGAAATTCAGCATCAACTCTGTCTCCAGACCGTAAACCCTTGAGTTTTCAATATTTGTAGGCATAAATCCATAGGTATATTCCTCCGCTATCACATCGAACCAGTACCCAAACAGGTATTCAATCATATTCCTGTTCTGAGAATAGAAGAAGGCAATATCAGCCTGCCCGGTGATGCCATTAAATGAGAATCCCTGTCTCAATCCTGCCTCCGACGACCATCCCGACTCGGGTTTTATTTCGTTGTTGGGCAGGATCTTTATTGAACCCACTGTTGTATAGGCATACTTCTCGGCCACGGAGGGATATCTGTACCCCTGTCCTGTTGAGGCTCTGAGGAAGGTTGCCTCAGCCAGTGTCATGTTAACGCCTGTTCTGAATATAGGTATCGGCCTGGTTGCTTCGCCATCAAGGACATACTCCTCGACCCTGAAGCCCGCCACCCCACGCAGCCAGTGGAGAGGATAAGCCTCCAGCTGCGAATATCCGGCAATATTCAATCCCCAATGATCACCATGGAAGTTTGACCTTATAAGGCTGTAGTTCTGCGTCAGCCCTCCAACCAGTGCGAACATTCCTCTCCGGTTGCTGCTAAACTGATACTCAGCATAAAGAGAGTGGGAATCACTGTTATTGTTTTCGTTCTCAGGAAGGCGGTTAAGATTTGAAAGAAGCCTCATCTTAGCCTTGTGTTCACTTCCGCCTGCTGTGGCAACATCGAGCCAGGGATCTGCAGCAAGTGAGGTTCCCCTGAAGGCCATGGCAGTTGAAGGACTCTGTTTCAGTGCCCCTGTTGTACCATCCTCCCACAGCAGGAAATCTGTTTTTGCCGTAAGGGTTGTATTTAAATTGAGTCCGTATCTTAATCGTTCATTGCCTGTGGCGTTGCGCCCGAGCCTGAGGCTCATCCTGCCGTATCGTTCATCATCCAGCCTCCTGTAGCCATAATCATCCACTATCTTCAATCCGGCACTTACCGACATCCCGTTATAAATGCCCGAATGAGCCACTGATGCGGTATATGTTGTTCTTGGGGTATCCCACCATTTCCATTCTTCGCGGCGAGGCTGTCCGAACACCATTGCTGAGAATGAAGCCTGTGTGACTGGTATTTTCTCAGGCTCACGGCTGATAAAGTTTATGATTCCGTTCAATGCCGATGAGCCGTAGAGCACCGACGAGGCTCCCTTGATAACCTCTATTCGTCCGACATTCTCAAGCGGCAGTGTATGCCATTTTATGTTACCGGCATCGGCTGACATCATTGGCAAACCATCAATAAGAGCCAGTACCCGGCTGCCGGCACCATAACTGTAACCGCTTCCGCCCCTGATTGAGGCCTGACCGTCTAGTATCTCGATTCCGGGAGTGCGGTCGATTAGCTCATCAGCGCTGACAATATGGTTCCGGCTTATAATGTAGGGTTTTATAAGGGTCATTGAGACCGTCAGCTCCGAGAGACGCTGTTCCGCCCTGCCGGCCGTTACAACAATCTCATTGAGCGTGGTTACATCAGGCGTGAGAACGATATCCAGCAGTAGCGTGTCTGTATTTGAAACCAGCAGATCTCTCTGCTCTGTCCGGTACCCTATAAACCTATATGTAACTGTGGTCCGGCCCGGTTCAACCCGCAAAAGATAACTGCCGTCACTTCCGGTAACGGTACCGCTTCCGGTTCCTGCCAGAACATGAACGCCCGGAACAGGTTGCAGGGTTCCTGATTCAGTAACCCTGCCCGTTACGATTCCCTGCGAAATTGCAACGACAGGCAATGACGCCAGAATAAGCGCCAGGGTCAGTGAGCGCAGCATCTTCTTTTTCAGGGCTTGGGTACGAAAGTAATCTCAATAAGGTTCGGATTCATCGGATCAAGCTTGATCGGGAAAGAGGTGGAGATTTTAAACCTCTGGCTGGTCATCTCCATTACAGTTGTCGTTAATGGAGCCGGAAGGTCTGTGGTGGTAATCGTGATATTATTCTCATTATTTGAGAAGTACCAGGTTCCTGTGAACTGTCCGAAATATCCTGTGCCGTCCTTGTTGAACTTCGCTTCACCCACGAATCCGGCCAGCAGACCTGCAGATTCATCTGCCCCATCTACCAGAAGTTCGTTTGATTGCCAGATGCGGCCTGTCAGCAGCTTGAACCTTTCCGATTCCTTATCCTTTTCGCATGAGACAGTAACCAGAAGAATTACTGTCAAAAATATTGGCAATGCTACTCTTCTCATAATCTTCGGTTTGAAATTGTCAATTCCCGGAGTAAAGATAGATAAAATGACAAACAGGATTATAGGTATAAAGACGTAGCGAATTTGCCCCCGCCATCTTCTGGATATTTACCATAAGCTTTTCTATATTTGCATAAACCCAATCCAGCCGCAATGAGACACATAAAAATCTTCCTTATGGCAACCGCAATGCTTACAGCTGCAACCTCGTGCAATAATCATCTGCCGAAAGCAGATATGATAATTACAAATGCAAGAATATGGACAGGCAACGAGCTGCGGCCCTGGGCCAAGGCCATGGCTATCGAGGGTGAGACCATACTGGCCGTCAGCAACCTCGAAAGGGTGATGAAGTACAAGAGTCCTAAGACGACCATTATCGACATGAAGGGCAAGCTTGTGGTTCCGGGCTTCATCGATGCCCACGTACACCTGTACAAGGGCGGAGCCAACCTGACATCCGTGCAACTGCGTGATGCCCGCACCACGGAAGAGTTTATAACACGAATAGGAGAGTATGCCAAAACCCTTCAGCCGGGAGAATGGATACTCGGAGGCGACTGGGACGGTAAGGAGTGGGGAAGACTTCCCGAAAAAGAGTGGATAGACAGCATCACCCCCGACAACCCGGTGTTTGTTGTGAGGCTCGACGGTCACATGGGTCTGGCCAACTCCCTTGCATTAAAGCTTGCGGGTGTCGACAGGTCGGTTAAGGATATTTCCGGTGGAACCATTGAGCGCGACAGGGCCGGCAATCCGACCGGCATGTTCAAGGACAATGCCATGGACCTTATCTTCAATGCAATACCTGAGCCCACCCCTGAGCAGCTTGAGAAAGCCCTGGAGGTGGCAATGAATTACCTTGCTTCAAACGGTGTTACCTCAGTGCATGGAGTTGATGCGGCAGATTATGCCGACGCCATTCTGCGTCTGAGGGACAAGGGTAAAATGATTACCCGCGTTTATGCCATGACACCGGTTCACCTCTGGGAAGGCATGAAAAACAAAATTGAAGCAGAGGGTTCAGGAGACAACTGGCTTAAATTCGGTGCAGTGAAGGGATTCATCGACGGTTCACTTGGGTCCCATACAGCCGCCTTCTTCGACCCATACACCGATATGCCTGGTGATGCCGGGCTCTATGTAAACACCGAGGAGGATCTTTACAGGTGGATATCTGCTGCCGACAAGGCCGGCCTGCAGTCAGTGATACACGCTATTGGCGACAAGGCAAATAACCTGCTGCTTAACCTCTACGAGCAGGTGGCAAATGAAAACGGTCCCCGCGACAGAAGATTCAGGATAGAACATGCCCAGCATCTTCTACCCTCTGACATACCGCGATTCGCCGAACTGGGTGTCATCGCCAGCATGCAGCCCTATCACGCTATCGATGACGGCAGGTGGGCTGAAAACCTCATCGGCCCTGAAAGGATCAAAACCACCTACGCATTTAAATCATTGATCGATGCCGGCGCTGTCGTCGCATTTGGCAGCGACTGGTTTGTGGCGCCTCCGACGCCTCTCGAAGGCATCTACGGAGCCGTTACGCGCAGAACACTCGACGACAGGAATCCCGACGGCTGGGTTCCTGAAGAGAAGATCACCGTCGAGCAGGCACTGATCGCCTACACACGGAACGCGGCCTACGCGGCATTTGAGGAAGATATCAAGGGAACCATCGAGTCGGGCAAGCTTGCTGACTTCGTTGTGCTGAGCGAAGATATCACCACAATCGACCCGGTGAAAATCTGGGATGTGAAGGTACTGCAAACCTACGTCGGAGGAAAAAAGGTTTACCAGAGAGAGGAATAGCCGCTCAGCTGGCAGGCGTTGCCATCTTCGCAGGGAAGGGAGCCTTTAACTTTAAAATGAAAATGCTAATTTTGTCCGTCAGAGAGAAACTAAAACCAAAACTGCCTATATGAAAAGAATTCAGTTCCTGCTAATTCTTCCGGTTATAGCCCTGCTGGCATTCAGCTGCGGTTCACCGTCCGGAAAGACTGAAGAGAAGCAACTCACTATAGTGATTGCTAATCCAACAATTGCCAACCTGCAGACCGTTAAGTTCCTGATGGAGAAGGAGGTCTTCCTGGTTCCGGCCGAAACCCGGTTCATAGGTGTATATCACCCTTCACAGACCTCCAACTTCGTGAGGACTCAAAACTACATAACTGAAAACGGCCTAACCAACTTTACCCTAAGGAGGATTGAGGGTGAACTTACCGATTTCAATCTTTTTGAGGAGAATGACTGCACACCGGCTTACCGCGAACTGTTTGATTCATCTGATGGGGTCATATTTTTTGGTGGTCCTGATATACAGCCTGTAATATTCGGAGAGGAAAACACCCATTCGGTGGTTACCGATCCCGGACGCCACCGTTTTGAACTCAGTTTCATTTTCCACCTGCTTGGCGGCTCACGTAATGAAGCATTTGTGCCCTTCCTGGAGGAGAGGCCCGATTATGTCGTGACAGGATTCTGTCTTGGAATGCAGACAATGAATGTGGCAACAGGAGGATCGTTGGTACAGGATATACCGGCTCAGATATACGGAAAGAACACGGCAAAGGAGATTGTAACTCTCGACCGCGAGCAGCTTCACCGTAACTACTGGCAGGAGATTGTCAAGGATACCCTTCTGATGGGAATCAATCTTCATACCATCAGGTTCACATCGCACCCGTTTTTTGGAGAGACCATCAAGGTTTCCAAGGAAGCCAGGCCGCTAATCTACAGCAGCCATCACCAGGCAATCAGGGAGTTGGGCAGCGGTTTCGAGGTAACGGCGCTTTCTGATGACGGCAAGGTTATCGAGGCCTTTGCCCACTCAAAATACCCCTTCGTTTTTGCCGTGCAGTTCCATCCTGAGGTACAGGCGCTGTATGAGGACAGGGCGGTACGTAAATTTGCACCTGAAGACGAGCCGCGTACCCTTCATCAGATGCTCGATCAGGTCAGCCTCGATTTCCACTACAAATACTGGAAGTACATCTCTGACGTCTTCATGAATTAAAGATCTTTTTTCTATAAGAAGACCCGGGCTATTCGTCCGGGTTTTTTATTGGTATCTTTGAGAATTGGCTCTCTTCCCCCGGGGTGCACGGCAGACTGGCAAATATTTCAACTTTCTCCCGCTTTCTTGAGGCAGCTGTTG
>CAYUOS010000064.1:0-17297 GCA_964446435.1 uncultured Rikenellaceae bacterium
CAATAACACCGCGGTCAACACCTGCGGCGAAGCGCTTGTCATTCCATTTCTTCCTGACCGACTTTGCTTCCATGTCGAGCACGCTTTTTGATGGTCTTACCAACGCACTGGTGGTTACCAGTCCGGTCAGTTCGTCCATCGCGAAGAGTGTTTTTTCCATCAGCGTCTGCGGCTCAACATCGGTTACAATACCCCATCCGTGGCTCATTACTGCCCTTATGTGCCCTTCGGGCCAATTGTTTTCACGCAGAATCTTCTCTGTCATTAAACAGTGCTGATCGGGATACATTTCATAATCGAGGTCGTGAATGAGTCCTATAACACCCCACTCTTCCTCATTCTCCCCATGCTTGCGGGCCATATATCGCATCACTGCTTCAACTGAAAGAGCGTGTTTGTAAAGACTGTCGGATTTATTGTATTGCAGGAATAGCTTCAGTGCCTGTTCTCGGGTTGGATTATTGCTCATATATGTATATTGGTTGTCAGAGTTTCAGAACCTTCAATCTCCTGTCTGTAATGCTGCCTTTTATTGTGATCAGATAGGTTCCGGGCGATAATAGCTGCAGCGGCAGGTTGATTGTGTTACCTCCCTCGCTGAGGTATGCCTGTGATGAGAACTGCTTCCGTCCGGTCATGTCAATAACAGAGATTGTTACGTCATCATCAGCCTGTGAACTTATAAAAATATTCAGGTTGCCGGTAAACGGATTTGGATAAGCCCTCGTTTCAGCCTTGATCATTGTGTTTTCGATCCTGATACTGATGGTGTCATTATAGGAGAAATCATCGTCATTATTGAAACTGTATACGACAATGTCGTAGATACCGTACCTGTTCAGGCTGACAGGTCTGTCAAACGTTACTATCGCTGAATCACGGAAGCTGATAACAGCAGGAAAATATTGTGAATAACTTATGTAATCGTTCACCATGTATGCGAGGTTAAAGCCATCAATTGTTCCGCTGCCGAGATTTCTTACGACGACAGAAATATACTCTTCTCCATATTCGTCGGCAGTGGCCGGTGATACAAAACCTGAAAGTTCAATGTCGCGGATTGCAAATGCATTCTTCGGGAAATCTATGAGGTCAATCCAGGCCCTGTCAAGTCCACGGGTCGTATTTCCGTCCTTGGTGTAGCTCCATTCGAGCATATGCGGGCCCGGTTGAAGCACAACAGTATACCGGGTCCAATCCTTCTCCCCTGAATCCCTGAATCTTATCGTGTCACTCCCTGAGTAGATGGTAAATCTGAAGAAATCGTAGTTGGCTTCGGAGGAAACCTTGTACCAGAACCTGAGCGTGTCGATTGCAGGCAGGTCTATGTTGATTCTCAATGAGGTCGACCCATTGTGACTGATTGGGCCAGACATGGCACTTCTGGTCTGATCAAATGCCTGTGTTTCTGTAATTATCCAGGGAACAGGACTGCTGTTTATCCATGGGAAGATGCTGAAGCTGCCGTACTCAAAGCTCTCCCTTGTCTGTCCAATCGATATCTCGAAAAGGCGTTCACCCGAATAGAAACCACAGTCTATCCTGCTCTCGATTGGAATTAGTGTTCCTGGAGGTGAGTATTCAGAAACCGTTGCCGGCACCCTGATTTCAACCGATTCGCCCGGGGGTATCGGCCCGGTGGATACAGAGGGCTCGATGTATGAAAGACCGGCGGGGGAATTCAGAATCATTAACTCTCCGTTTGCCTGGCTTGACCCTGTGTTTCTGACGGTGAAAACAAGGTCAAGTGATTCGCCACGGTCGGGCAACAGGTTTCCGTTACCTTTCACTGTATCGTCATATTTCAGTGACAAAATGCTCAGCGAGGGTGCGTGAACCATAATGTCATGCACATATTCCATGGTGGTGTCTGAGTCGACTGAAGTTATTCTGATGCTGATGAGACTTTTGTCAGGAATATTGTCGGCCAGCTTCATCAGGAATGCCTTGTCGGTATCAAAGGTTCCCTTTGCCGGTATATCTCCAATAAATACCGAATCTGAAATGATCGTTATCCATTCTGAGTCAGCAGATATCTTCAGCCATGCATCTGATGAAGATTTATTCCCCAGGTTACCTACCTTCATTGTCAGGTAGAATGTTTCGCTGTAATCCGCTCTTCCGTCCCCGTTGCCGATAATATCATCATTAATCACAATATCATCGACATTCAGCCATGAGTCTGGATAATCACCAAAGCGCAATGTCCTGATATATGTCCGATACCCCTGTCCGGAAATAACAACCAGGCATGAATCACCTGCGTTTTCAGGTATTTTAAGGGTTACGTATCCTGACGGGCTGACGTGTGATGCATCCCAGAGAAGGTTGAAGTCGGAAATGGCCGCGTAAGTGAATGGAGGTGCCTCAATATGAAGAGTCCTCAATCCTGTTGGAAGTGTCTCCGGCAGATTAATTTCAATTGGCATCTGTGGTCCGATCACAGGAATAACCGATGGGTCTCCGATGAGGGCGTATGACTCCCAATAGTATCTCTTCCGGTTTGAGGTACTGGCACTTACCGCCATAAGACCGGCAATATTTACCTGTCCCATTGTGTAATACCATTGTGATGGCAACTCTCCGTTCTTGTGGAATAGCCTGTCGTAGAATCCCAGGTTGTCAGTATCATAAACCGGGTTTAGTGATACAGGCCCCACACCGACTGCATAGTGGTAATCCTCTGCCCAGTATGAATCGCCTGTGCATCCGATGAAACCTACAGCGCCTTTCCCGGGGGCGACAACAAATTTTGTGGCAAGGTTGGCTGTGGTTGAGAAGTTCCCGGTCTGGCACGCATTGCTAATGATGAAAGGATACATTCCGGTGTTGGTGAGTGAGTCAACTGTCTGGCTTGAAATTATGGTAGGCAGTATCCATCTGTCGGTAGCACCATGGCCACTGTAGTTCATAAAACCCACTCCGCTGTTCAGTATTCTCCTTACTTCCCGAAATGCCGTATCAGGCCTTGGCGAAAGGAGTGAAGTTCCGTTGATGCCATTTTCCGCGTTCAGGTAATAGGCAGAGGCATAATTAAGCTGCCCGTTCATGTATGTGATATATGAGGCATCATTACCTGCCGTAATTAGGGACCTGAGCCAGAAAGAGCTTGTGTCGGCAAATTGTTGCTTTTCATACATGATGATCTTTTCTGTCGCAGCCCGAACCTCGGCAGTATCCCTGGCAGGAATGCGACCAATATACATCTCGGGTATGAAATCGCCGTCGCCGTCAAACTCACCGTAATACATATCTGACAACCTGGTTGTAAAATCTGTGGTAGCAGTGGGTATCCTGCTCCTGTCACCGACAATCAGCAGGAAATCAGGAGGGGTCTGCCCCGGCAACGTAGCATTATAAACTTTACGAATAGTGTCTCTGAGTTGTTCGAAACTCGTTCCGGCAAGAGTCTCCCCCCTGTAAATGGTTGTTACCCTGAAGCCTTTCTGTGTCTTCCATTTTACCAGGGGTTCAAGCTGTTTACGGTAGGTCGTGTCGGTAAGGATTATCATACCTGCCGGGTTACTGGTGTACCCGTTTATGAGCTGTTCGGGGCTGAAGCTCTTTACTCCCTTCGAGGCGTCTGCCACCGGGTTTTCGGGGGAACCGGTGGCCCCGGTCTTCGCTGAGGGTGTGAATGTAATGACAATCTCCGCTGAGGTAATAACCTCGATAATGTTTGCAACGGGATTGTATCGGGCAGGTATGAATGTAATGGTTGCGAGGTTGATGTCTCTCATCTTTCCGGTATGCTCCAGCATGATAGTGTCTGAACGCGTGAATCGGTTCGACCTGTAGACATCGGTGTCGATCATGAATCTCTGCCTTTGCTGTGTGTCGGATTTTGGCCTTGCTTCCTGGGAGGGAAACATCTTGCCGGTAAGGTTTTTGGTTTCGGGCCTAATGACGGTGCTTTTGACGTTACGGTATTCTACATTGTAGCCTTCGAATTCAGGCACCTGAAGAAGCTTGCTGATAACCGGCAGTTCTGGCTTTCCCGGGTCATTAAGTCCATGATGACCAGGAATAATCAGGGAGAAGAAGTCTCCTTCGTCGTTTTGGATTGCTGAAAGGGTTACATCCGGCAGTAAATAGCTGAATGTTACGCTGTAGCTGCCTGACCCAGTTATTTCAAAACCCCCGGTTCCCCCGAAATGAAAAACAGACCCGGCATCTTGCTTAACTGCCTGAGAAGTGGTAGAAAGATATAGTAATAATACCACCAGAACCCTTATCAACCTCCTGAGGTTCATGATACAGTAACCTGTTAACCCAAATCCGTGCCAATTTATTAAAAAAATGGCACAGCTGAAAGATATAATCCTATTTAGAGTTTATATATGCTTATTTGTTATCTTTGATTATCAATATTAAATATGGTTTGAACCTGACCTGTTTGAATTAGCCGTTGTTGCCATTCCTAAGATAGAACGCATGAATAGAAAAATTGTTCTGATATTGCTTGCCCTGTTGTTTTCATTTTTTTCACATGGGCAGATCAACAGATATGGCATACCTCTTCATAGCAGTTACCCCGTTGAGCTCAGCGGAGGTTCAGAATACAGTCACTGCATCACAAAGGACAATAACGGAATTGTCTATGTTGGAAATGACGGTAGGGGGGTGATCAGGTATGACGGCAGGGAGTGGACGCTGATTCCGGTAAGGAACAATCCCCTGCTGACGACGATCAAATCAGACAATGACAATATAATTTATGTCGGCGGACGATATGAATTCGGATTTCTAAGACCATCACTAAACGGCGAGATGAAGTACATTTCGCTGGCTGAGCGCATCGACTCGGTGGTTAATATACGTGATATTCTTTCAATGATTGTTTTCGATGACAGGGTTTCATTTTTCGCGAATCGCCATATTTTTACCTACTATCCCGGCCGTGACCACCTCGATGTTTTTAGTACTGAAGCAAAAGGATACAGAAACCTTCTGAATTCTATCTTCTTTAACGGGAAAACCATCGTGTCGGATAATCTCTCTGGTCTTCTGGAATTTAACGGTGATACGATTATTCCAATGGCGGGAGGGTCTTTCTTCTCCAGAAAGCAGGCTACGGTAATGCTTCCGTTCAATGAGGAGGAACTACTGATCGGGACACTTCAGGATGGAGTGTTTCTTTACAACATAGTAACAGGCGAGATTAAGGACTCATTTATGTCTGCAGACCTGAATGAGAGGCTTAAGCAGGGTCAGATATACCGGGGGGTGTGGGTTGACAGTGGGCATTTTGCATTAGGAATGAGAGCTTCCGGAGGAGTAATGATCTTCAACAGGAAGGGACAGCTTGAGCAACAGCTTACTTCTGAATTCATTGACGTTGATAATGATGTAGTAACCGCCCTCTACAGCAATCCTGAGATTAGCGACGAACTTTGGGTATGTACGGTAGGATTCATTACCAAGATATACCTGAATCTGCCGTTTTCTGTTTTTTCAAAGCCACTTGGCGTTACAACCGGAACCAATAAGATTGTTGAATTCAACAATACTATCTATGCAGGACACGACGGTGGCATCATTAAGCTTGTAAGGTCAGAATACGGGTCCCTCTATTTTACCGAACTTGAAGGAGTGCCTTTCCCAACCACCGAGCTGATTGTATTCGAAGAAGGCAATGAGAAGTTTTTAATGGCCGGAACAGAACGGGGGATGTACGTGATTGACAGTCGCGACAATGTTTACAATGTAGAAAACACATTTCAGAAGGCTCCGAGGAATCCCCGCGATGTAAGAGTCCTGCAGAAGTCTGGAACGGATAAACATGTTGTGTATGCTGGGACAGCGAACGCCCTTCTTATTCTTGAGTACCTCGGTAATGGTAAATGGGAGAATAATCTCCGCTTCGTTAGGTTTCAGGGGTTAGTAAACCATATTGCCGAAACATCGGACGGAACACTGTGGCTGACAACAGACATATCAGCTTCCATATATAAATTCAGGATTAATGGTAATGATACAATCCTGGTCGAATACGGATTAGCCAAAGGCCTTCCCGGACGCCAGGGAATCAAGGTAAAGGAGATAGATGGCGATTTACTGGTTTACTCGCGTGAGGGCCTGTACAGATATGATGTTGAATCAGATTCATTCGTCAGTGCCGATGAGAGATTTGACAATTATACCGCAGGACGTGAGGTTTCGCTACTGATGAGAGACAGTGAAGGTGACTTCTGGATGTCCGTTAAGGAAGGTTTAAGGTTTACCGAGGCCGTGATAAAGGATGGCAGTAGCAGGGAGAGTTTCATCATACATCCTTTTACTATACTGCCTTCCAGTCCGACCTATGATTTCTATGAAAAGGATGAACGGATGTGGCTTGCCAAGTCGAAACATCTCTTCGTGGTCGATAAGAGGAGACTCATCCAGCCTGCTGAAGAGTATCAGACTTATCTCAACAGCATAATATTAGTAGGAGATTCGGTGTATTTGAATCATACCTTCACAATTCCGGGCAGGGACGGGACCATAAAGCCTGTACTGCATCAACCTGCCGGAAATGTGGCTGAGTTCCCTTACAGGATGAATCAGATAAGGTTCTCATGGGCATCAAACTATTACGTTGAAGGGGAGAAGACAGAGTACAGCTATTTCCTCGAAGGAAATGACAGAAACTGGTCGAGATGGGAGAGCCTGTTTTATAAAGAATACGGCAACCTTAAATATGGCCATTATGTATTCAGGCTTAAGGGCAGAACAATTACAGGAATTGAGAGTGATGAGGCGAGGTTTGAATTTATCATCCGCAGGCCATGGTATGCAACATTTGTTGCGATCTTGCTCTATATTGTAGCAGTTGTAGCTTTTCTGCTTACTTTAATAAAGGCTTATACAAGGAGGCTGATAAATGAGAATTTAAGACTTGAGGGCATTGTTGCTGAGCGTACCGCTGAGGTTGTCAGGCAGAAGGACGAGCTTGAGTCGAGCATACACTATGCAAGCAGGATTCAGAGAGCTCTTTTGCCTTCAGAAAAGATTCTGGAAGAGAATGTCAGAAACTATTTCATCCTGTTTAAGCCAAGGGATATTGTCAGTGGCGATTTCTACTGGATGACCA
This sequence comes from uncultured Rikenellaceae bacterium, assembly GCA_964446435.1. Classification (GTDB taxonomy): domain Bacteria; phylum Bacteroidota; class Bacteroidia; order Bacteroidales; family VadinHA17; genus SLNP01. Next base: position 7,076 of record CAYUOS010000064.1, read on the forward strand.
AGAGATCAGACAAGCTCTTTGTTGTGGCGGCCGATTGCACGGGTCACGGGGTTCCCGGTGCATTTATGAGCCTGCTGGGAATGTCATTCCTGGATGAGATAGTAAATAAATCAGCTATAAAGAAGGCCGACACGGTTCTGAGGGAACTGAGGTATCACGTTACAAATTCGCTCAAGCAGGTTGGAGATGATGATGAAGCAAAGGATGGAATGGATCTTGCACTTCTCATTATTGACTTCGCTGAAAGGAGAATAGAGTTTTCAGGTGCCTACAACCCCTGTTTCAGGATAAGAAAGCTGACAAAGCCTGAAGCGGATGAATGGGAGAGAGGTGAAGCGCAGAGGGAAGAGGGCTCAATGTCAGACGGAAAGTATATTCTTGAAACAATCTTCGCCTCAAAAATGCCAATCGGAATCAGTGCCAGAATGGATGAGAGCTTTGAACTCCATGAATGGAATCTGGAAAAAGGGGTTTCTTATTACCTTTTCTCTGACGGGTATGTCGACCAGTTCGGTTTAAATGGAAGGAAATTCATGAAGAAGAACTTCAAGAAGCTGCTGCTTGAGATACAGGAGTACCCGATGAATAAACAGAAGGAGATACTGGAAAAGAGGCTCGCCGATTGGATGGGTGACACTCCTCAGATAGATGACATCCTGATACTGGGTTTGCGAACAGATTAATACTATCCTACATTCGTCACTCTGCCGGTAACCCTGAAATCGAACTCAGGATATTCAAAAATTCTGGCTCTTGGCTCAGTAACCCCCAGTGAGTAACCCCAGACAGACCTGTATTCTTCAATCTCTTCTCCCATCTTCTCAATCTGTTCAAGATACTTGATAACGGGCTTCGATTCAATAATATATATTCTGCCATGCTCATTTACCGAAGGACTGTGCTTTCGGGCCGTGTCGTGTTCGAATTCGAGAATCCGCCTTCCCCTGCGGGTGAGTCCGACAACCCTGAAAGTCATACTCTTTCCTATTCCGGGAAGGTTGACGATATTCCTGTCAGTGGCAATAAAGGGGAGGTTGTTTTCCTCTCTCACCTTTTTAATTTTCTCAGTAATATCACCTTTGCCGTAAAGCAGGTCATCAAGAATCTCATTAAGCTTATTCTGGTTTAGTATGCCAGGGTATTTCTCCTCTGTCATCTCCATTACAGACCTGGCATTGGTGGCGAAATTGCGGTAGTTCTCCATATACCCCTTAACGGTGAAAGTATAATATGTCAAGACACCAATGTCATTCAGCTCCTTCCTGAGTTTTGCAGTATGGCCTCTTCGTGAGCCTGCGGCAGTAAATACCATCTGATTTGTGACTATCCAACCTGCATCAAGCAGCATACTGACAGCCTTTCGCGATTCAGGTGTTATTTCAGCAGGCGAAATGAAGTGGGTCTGGATGATGAATTGCCTTATGCCGGCTTCGGATGCTCTCTCGCGGAAGTCGCTCAGAATCTTCACGAGGTTTTCAGTAACCCGCTGGGGGAGGTATACCGGGAGTCTTGTGCCAAGCCTGACTCTCAGAATCTCGGCATATTTCTCACCGTCAGGCCGGTTTTTATTGGCTTCCCTCTTTCCGACTGCCATATTGTAAACTGCATCAAGAATCACGCTGAGTGACCTGTCAGAACTCATAAGGGCATCTCCGCCTGTAATAAGGATGTCTCTTAGCTGACTATCATTCAGGAAGTATTCCATAAGAATGTCGAGCTTGTCCTCCCAACACTCGTCGGGCTTAAGCTTCTCGAGGTTGAAGTTGAGGTTTCCCCTTTGAAAATCATACATTCTCTGACATGATACGCATAGCCCCCCACATGCCCGGCCCATGGTGTCAGGAATCAATATGGCAACCTCCGGATAGCGGCGGTGTACATTAGTTTCATTGGGAAGCAACCAACCTGCTGCGTTGGGCTTACCGGGCTCAACCTTGTCTTCCTTTTCCCATGCCTCAATCTGGCCATATTCATTTATCAGCTCCTTGCTGTAAATGACGTATTCCCTTATAGTCTGGTCGGCATACATCACACCCTCTTCATTATCGACATTCAGCAGTGACAGATAGTATGGGTTTACAAAGAATGGTATCCCTGTTTTTCTTGCCTCCCTTAAAAGATCGACCGTGTCTGTGTCGAGTGAATGGCCCATCATCTCATTCAGCAGACCTGGTGTTCTCACCGCGAAGTGAAGATGGAACATGTAATCATTCCACCACTCGTTAACCTTATCCTCCTTCTGCTGCCTTGTCATTCCCCCTGAGAAGGTGTACTCGTGCGAACCTGAGTCTCCATTCTCAATCAGGGTAATAAGGACATCTGAGATTCTTCTCTTATTGTCATTCCGGTTCTTTACCATCGCGTCAGTAGTGCCTGCAGGAAATCGCTCCATCCAGGAGTTTATAAGACTGACTGATGGAATAATTCTTTTCTCCTTCCCCGAGAACTGACGAAAGAGATGAATCATGTCGTGAAAGAATTCCGGCCTGCCCCCGCCTTTACGCTTATGGTACGCCAGCCATACAATCACAAACGGATCGTTTACTGAAACCTTTATGCGCTTGTTGAGATTCTCGTACTCTTTTCCGGCATTGGCGAGATAATCATATATCCTGATAGCTGCCATCTCCTGCCAGCTTATCTTGCCTGGTCTTATCTTGTCTTTAAGTGTGCGGGTGGCTACACTTCCTGCATACTCATGTCCATCGGAGAACCAATCGGTGATTATCCCTTTAAGCCTTCTGTTCGACTCTTCCGGTGAAGCACTGCTCTTTATTATTGTCGCCAGATCGGGGTTCTCATCCAGCAGTCGCAGACAAAGCTTATATGAAATCGGCGGAATGCTTATCTTGCTTATTTTGTCTCTTATATCCATCTGTTGAAAGTTTCTCCGGTCCAGCAACCTGGTTAATTCTTTATACCACAAAAGATATGATTTCTGTTTCCGGTATTTGCAAAGGTAGTCTTTTCGCGGCTTAAAGCCAAGAAGCAAGTTGCAACCAGTGTTGGTCGTTGTTGGTAATCGTCTGTAAATCAGCTGCTGATTATGGGTTTCAGTCTTTTCTAAGGGCCTGTTCTGATGCTGCCAGCCTGTAATATACCCCCCTGTCTGTTATAACCATCTCGACGATTCCAAAGAGTATAAGGTTAACCAGTATCTGCCTTGCCCTGTTGTTTGTGATGCCTGTCATTCTCCTGAATGCAGAAAGGGTGATGTTCTCATTCTTTCTCAGATGGTCCATCAGGCTGTTTTCCGTTTCAGTAAAGGTCACCATCACTCCCCGGCCAATCTTTTCCTTTCTCCAGAGGTCAAGCAGAACCCTGTTGGCTACTATGTTCTGGTCGTTTTGCCTGGAGTAGGATATCCACTTCCCGTCATCGCTCTTTGCCTTATACGGTCTCCGGCTGCCCTTTTCAACCTTAACCTCCAGAATATTCTTTCCCTCCATTGTATGACTCCTGACTGAAACGGGAATCTCAGGCTTGCAAAAGAGCCGTGATGCTGTCTCTATCATGTAGATCTCCTCGTCTGATCTTACTCCGGCTATTGATCCGTTATCCCGTACCCCGATGAGCAGAATTCCTCCCTCTGTATTTGCAAAAGCCGAAAGTGTCCGGGCTATCTTGCGGCTGTCGGAGATGCAGAACTTGAAATCGAGTTTCAACCCTTCACCCTCCGCTATAAGATCTTTTATATATCTACTCACCCTTATTACCAGCTGTTTATTATTGCTTAAGGCCTGTGAACCATCGTGCTATCATCGCTGCATTTGCTGAATCGAAAGGCCCTTCAAGGGTCAGCACTGAGAGACCATCAGGAAACAGGATTATCATCTTATCTCCCTGTATATGCTCTTTGACTCTTGCTGCATATTCGCTGCATCTTTCAGGAGATGAAAATGTAAGAGCTGTAACAGAGATACTCTCCATATCCTCTATCCCGGTAATATTCCACAACTCACTGAAACCTGAATCCCTTAGCAGATAACTGTCGATTGCGATTCCGTTCTCAATTCCCAGAATTCCCCGGGAGTATTTTATCACACCTCTTATATTGTGAAACTCTCCTTCGGTAAATGGGTAACCGGGTTCAAAGCTCTTTCCCTCGATTGATGAGAGCAACTTTTCTGAAACCTCTGTTGCGAATGTTCGTTCATCACTGCTTCCGGTCGGCAAGATCACTGACAGATAGTATTCATTCTTAACTATCTGGATTTGCCACCTTGTGATACAATTGAATAATCCGGGTCCTGCTCTGTCATCGCAAGCAGAACTGTAAACCGAGAATATCCCGTATGCTGCCTTAGGATCGCTCATGTGGTAGAGGTCAAACCTGATCAGGTTACCCATGTATTCAACTTCGTGCATCAGAAGGCTTTTAAAGCCATATTCAAGGTAGATATCGGCACCTCCGTTGATGTATCCCCAGAGTGAGTTTCCATCGAAATTGGCTTTCCTGACAATCTTGCCCTGACCCAGAGCAGCAGAATCAAGGTATATCCCTCCGGTTTGTGCCTGGCCGGAAAAAAAGGTTATTGTAAGTATCAGTGCTATTATGACCCTGTTCTTCATGTGATATTTTTCCTGACAACTTCCATTTTATGGTCTTCATACTCACCGAGTCCCATCTCATTTGCCATTTTAAGGGTTACGAGACCTGAACCGGTATCCTCCTTCTGTATCCCCATCTCAATCCTTTTCTTGATCACAATGTCATAACCAACGCGATCGACAGCCACAGGATCAGTACCTATAAGTATGTCCTTGTAATATGTGAAGAATTGGGGATTTGCACCCGGACCACCGTTGTAGCAGCCTTTTATGCCATCGACAATGTTAAGTACAACCTTGTCGCGTATCGGGGGGAATGCCGGTACCTCGGCCACGGTATTGTTCCATAATCTTGCGTGCAACCTTGATGTGTTTGATATACAGCCAAAAGCCAGATTCTTCAGACAGAGGGTTACATTGGCACCGGCATTTTTCAATATCGGAAGGTTGATAATCTTTTGCAGGTCCTTGGTTACAATTCTTGAAAAATATGAGTATTCTCCCTCATTTATCATGAAAGGCAGAGTATACTCGTCATACTTCATTTCAGTGTTGGCATGGTAGTACCATTCGGTGTCTATCATCTTCTCTCCGTAGAGTTTGCCGTCTTTATCATAATACGAACCATCCTTATCCTGTTGCTCAGTTCCGGTAACCCTTATCCCAGGGTATGCTTCGGGGGTGAAACCTGTTTCGTGCAATTGAAACTCGCGCCTGTCCCAAAGTACAATATGCCTCTCTCTTATCCCTGAATCAGTAAGCTGACCGATTACCGACCTTACCACCTCATGACTGGTGCTTAGCGGCTTTCCGGCTACAGGATTAAGCTTTAATCCGATTATTTCTCCGGGTTTAACAAACTGACGCCATGCTCTTTTCAGACTCTTCTCACCTGTCAGGGCAAGCATGCCTTCCGCTATCATCCTGTCAATTGCCTCGGCATTGAACATGTCATCCCTGACAGAATTCTCATCATGTACATGAACGACCTTTCCGGGGTATTTGCCGGGCAGCGACGAGTCTTTCCTGGGATGTCTGAGGGCATCCTTTCCATTGGTTACTATCTGAGGTTGCTGCAGCCCGTCGTAGGTTCCTGTTATTGATGATGCAGCCAGGGGTGTAACTGTGGCTGCCAGGCCGGTAGCAGCCATCGCCTTCAGAAAACTTCTTCTTCCGGGTTTTCCAGAATTGTCATGTGGTTTCATCTGTTGAGGGTCGGATTGGTTAAGACTAATATCATAAACGGGTATCTGCAGCTAATTTAACAGTTCCACGGGAGAGTGCTGCAGTTTTTTTTCACTTTTTACCATTTATTTCCAATCTTATCAGCCATCATTGAATTATGGTTTGCAAAAACTGATCTGGCATGTTATCTCAACAGGTTTCTGCCTCACTATGTTAAAGAATATATATGTAGTTTGTTGTTTCAAACAAAACTTGAGTACCTTCATGCTCCGTTAACCTGTAGAAATATTCAGCCGATGTCAAAACATATGGATAAATCAACCGGGTATCGCTTCACAACGCGATTCGGACTTATACTCAGTGCAATAGGTGTTGCCGTTGGTACTGGCAACATCTGGAGGTTTCCCAGGATAGCCGCACAGAATGCAGGTGATGGCGATTCTGGAGCCGGCGCTTTCCTGATTGCTTGGCTGATCTTCCTTTTCATGTGGAGTATACCGTTGATTATAGCTGAATATGCTATTGGTAAGAAATATCGTGCCGGAGTCGTCCGCTCGTTCATCGGCGGTCTCGGAAAGCGTTTTACATGGGTCGGGTCGTTCGTTGCATTCGTCCCCTGCGCAATCACATTCTTCTATACTGTCGTTGTCGGCTGGTGCATCTACTATTTTTTCTATGTAATGATAAACCCTCTGCCTGAGACCTATGATGCCTCACTGGCAATATGGGAATCATATCAGAATAGCTATATGCCTGTTGTTACCTTCATTGTGGCAATTGGTCTTGGCGCACTTGCAATCTGGAGGGGCATAGGCTCAATCGAAAAGGTAAACAAGATACTTATTCCCTCACTCTTACTTATTGTGGTCATAAGCGTAATCAGGGCCGTTACCCTGCCCGGATCAGAGATTGGGCTCTGTTATCTTTTCAGGGCCGATTTCTCCCAGTTGGGTAATCCCAAGGTTTGGCTTGATGCACTTACACAGAATGCCTGGGACACCGGGGCAGGGTGGGGGCTGTTCCTTACCTATGCTGCATATATGAAAATGGAGCACGGTACCGTCAAGAACGCATTTATAACCGGAATTGGAAACAATACAGTTTCAATCTTGTCTGGTATTATGATTTTCGGAACCGTCTTTGCAATACTGCGTACCGATATGGGGATGAGCGATCCGGAGATACTCGAGATAATGAAGACCAGCGGTCCGGCATCGACAGGACTAACATTCATCTGGATGCCACAGCTTTTTCAGCGGATGTTTGGTGGAAGTGTATTATCGGTGCTGTTCTTCCTGGGTCTGACCTTTGCCGGTTTTACATCTCTGATTGCCCAGCTTGAACTGCCAACAAGGGTTTTTGTTGATACCGGTCTGAAGCGTAAAACAGCCATCGCAATGGTATGCCTTATGACTTTCCTTTTCGGGCTTCCCTCAGCCAAAAACCTGAATTTCCTTAGTAACCAGGATTTTGTGTGGGGAGTGGCATTGATGATCTCAGGAGCCCTGATTGCAGCACTGATTATCAGACAGGGCACCGATAATATACGTAAGGAGATAAACCTGGTTGTTACTGACCGGAATGTTGGCCGACCATGGGGTCATATAATGAAGTTCTTCATTCCCGTGGCAGCCTTTATACTGCTCATCTGGTGGCTGGCTCAGTCTTTTGTGCCGGGCGAATGGTACAACCCGTTTACCCAGTTCTCATTTGCAACCTGCATATTCCAATGGCTAATCGTAGCCGGGCTGCTCTTCCTGTTCAATAAGAAGATTGCCTCATTCTTTGTGTAAGGGTGTGAGGTGTGAGGTGTGAGGTGTGAGGTGTGAGGTAACTTACCTTAATCCGTCTTCACTATTTCCCATGCTGACAACCGTCAGGAATAGCAGCTTTGCCATATCCTCCATTATTTCAGGCTTGATTATGTCAAGATTGTCTCCCGGAACATGGTAGTAGTTCCTTGAACCGCTGGTATAGAAACTCAGACTGGGAACTCCTGCAGTCAAAAACCTTGCTGCATCAAGGCGCGGACGGCCAAGGTTTGAAAAGAAATTGGTCGAGAGAGGCCTGTGTATATACTTTTCATTTGCCTCTTCAACATACCTCCAGAGCTCAGGATAGTTTCTGCCTGCATTGGCTCCTATCATATGACCTATTCCCACTCCGTCCATATTCAGGAGAATACTCTTCTCAAGCGGGAATACAGGATTCTCAAGATAGGCCTTTGCGCCTACTATACCCTGCTCTTCGGCTCCGAATGAGAGGAATAGTACTGATCTCTTCAGCTTGATGTTGTTCTCGGCCAGCGCCTTGGCAACACCCATCATTACGGCCACGGCAGAGGCATTGTCATTAGCTCCCGGAATAAGATCATAGCATAGTCCCATATGGTCGAGATGGGCGCCGATAATAATCACTTCCTTGCTTAATTCAGGATCAGTACCCTTTAGCAATCCGATGATATTTGTTCCCCTGCCATCAGGAAAATGTTCTGTGCTCATCTTAATCGTAACAGTTTTCCCTGTTCTGAATGAAGCTGGTTTCAGATTGTTTCTTATCGATGCGGTTACATCACGGTGGTTTTTACCCGTTCCGGCAAATATATCCCGCACTACTGTATCACCAACATGAACGTATATGAAATCCTTATGGTAAGCGTTATTGGGATTGGCAATCGGACCGTAGTTGTAGAGCATTCCTACTGCTCCGTGCCTGACCGCATTCATCAGTTTTGTCTGGTGAAATGAGTGCTCAAACCAGGGATTAAATCGTTCTGCACCTGCGTTAGGGGAGACAGGAGATTCAGGTTCGATAAGGATAATCTTTCCCCTTACATCAATACCCTTGTAGTCGTCGTAACCGAGTTCCGGAGCCGTAATTCCGTATCCGGCATAAACAACCTCAGCAGTTACGGTCCCGTTTCCGGAAGTGGATCCTGGCATATATTCAGAGACATATTTATAATTCTTAACCACTGATCCTCCTTTACCTGTCTGAAGGTGCAAACTTACACCGCAATCAGGGAATACCAGGGTGTATGGTATGTCAAACCATTGGAACCAGGTGCCGTTGTCTCCTGCAGGGCTGAGGCCCCAGCCCTCGAAAATTGATGCCAGCCATTCAGCACATGCCTGGTATTCCGGGGTGCCGGTAAGCCTTCCGGCATACTTCTCATCACACTGTATAGCAACCCACTCAAGCAGGTCGTGGCTCGAAATGGTATGCATGGCACTCACCACAGGATCGACCTGTGCACGCTGCTGCGGCAACACCACAACCGACAGACTCAATGATACGATCAGTACCAGGAAAATTCTTTTCATTATATAATCAATTGATTTGTAATTCATTACGCCACTACACCACTGCCCTTCTACGCCCTTCTACGCCCTTCTACGCCCTTATCTTAACATCCCTGCCAGGAACTCTTCCATCTCCCTGAACTCCTCAGGATTGTAGCCGATACCCTGCCATGCAATCTTTCCATCTTTTCCGATTATAACATTTCTGGGAATCGAAATCTCAGCATATTTTGAAAACACTTCACGTTTGGGGTCGGGTGCAAATGGAAGATTGAATCCCTTTGATGCAGCAAAATCCTTAAGCACCTTTTCGTCATGCTCCCTGCCAAGAACAAGCAGAACAAAATTATCGTTGTTGCGGTATTTGTTCCATACGTTCTTCTCGAGGACGGGCAATTCCTGGTTGCAGGGTCCGCACCATGTTGCAAAGAAGGTCAGCATTATTACCTTTCCCTTCATTTTGTTAAGATCAACGACTGTGCCGTCGATTGTTGTAGCTGTGAAAAGAGGAGCATTGTCGCCGACCTTCAGCAGCGTACCGTTTCCTCCCTGGGCATTTAATGTTGCCATTGCACAAACTGTTAGTACAAATAATGTTACTGACTTTTTCATCTTTCTCTCAGGTTTATAAAACTCAATATTAGTAATTATTTCTCCTTATCATCCAATCTTATAATATATATGATGATATGTTTTAAAACCTCAATAGGGAATTTTACCGCTTAAGTTTTGAAATAATAGTCACACTTTTTTTAAATTTAGACTTTCAGAATTCCCCAATGCAGATCATAAAAACTATAAAACGGCTGATATCATGAAAAGACTGACAATTGTTACTACCGCCGCACTGCTTATCCTGGTGGTCGCCTCAGCCTGCAAAAGGCAGCCTGCAGACATTGTGTTTATAAACGGAGAGATATTTACAATGGATGAATCAATGCCATGGGCCGGATCACTTTCTGTGACTGGTAATATCATAACCGGAGTCTACAAGTCAGAGAGCGGGGCAAGCCGTGATGCAGGGCCTGAAACCCGCATCATCGATCTCAAGGGAGCTTTCGTTGTTCCGGGCTTTATTGATGGTCATGTTCACTTCAACAGCGCAGGCGGATTGATCAACGATGCTAATCTGATGAAAGTCAGCGATAATGTTGGCCTAAGGGCAGAGGTAAGTCGTGTTGTCG
>CAYUOS010000065.1:0-17242 GCA_964446435.1 uncultured Rikenellaceae bacterium
GGGATAGTGTGCAATCTGGTTGGTAATAATGGCAAGAGGGTCTGACTTGTCATAGATTTTCAGTCCGGCCTTACCGTCACAGATAAAAAGAAGATTACCATCAACACCAAGACCGTGCGGGTTAAACATCGGGTATGACTTTACCAGGTATGGATTGGTAATTGATGAGATATCGATTACCTCAAGCAGGTTCTGGGCGTTATTGCACCTGTTTCCTGACCTGAGGGTCACATAAGCATACTGGCCGGCGGCAACGACAGGATCGCAGGCAGTCACATGATCATAGTGTGATATCTGCCTCGGCTTGGAAGCGGTGGCTATGTCATATATCAGCATACCTGTTGTTGTTCCGATAAAGAGTTTGTCCTCAAGCTTGAAGAGAGTCTCCATTGTACGGGGTACACTGACACTGTCAACAACCCCCATCTTGTCTGCCTTTTCGATGTCTACGGTCTTAAGCATCCAGGGATGAGCGATAAGATACAGGTAGTCAGCGTTAAGCATAAACCTGGCCATTGAGCCTCCGGTGCCGGCTCCGGCAGACCAGTTTCCTCCGGTTTCAGCAGAGGTTGCAAAAACCATGTCGCCACGGAAAATCTTCCAGCCCCACATGGTGCCAGGTGCACGTTCCTCAGTTATCGTCTGAACTTTCCAGTTGACGATCACTCCCTTCGATTTATCGACCATCGCATAAGGGAACCACCTGTCACCCTCGGGAAAAACCTCAGGGAATATGTTTTCAAGGCGGCCCACCTCTTTTGGATTGTTTATGTCGGTGATGTCTATTGATACAAGGTCAATATAACTGTCAGCATAGAGGATATTTCCCCTGATAGCAAGGTCAACATTGCCCATTATCTCGTAGAAGGCAACTTTCTCAGGGTTGGCAGGATTTGAATTATCAATTACATGTATTCCCTTACCAACCTCATTCACGAACAGATAACCATCCTTAAAATACATCTTCCCGGGTTGGGTTATCTCTACCGGATCGCTTTTCTGGAAGCTGTTCCGGAATTCCTTGTACGACATGTAAACAGGCACATTAGCCTCATAGGTTATGCGCTCTGTTGTCCAGTCATTGCATCCCGGCACCAGGAGTACCAGGATAGCAACAGCAGCCGTGATTCCTGCCAGTTTTTTCATTTCGAATTGGTTTAGATCTGTTTATATTTTCTATAGTGGGTTAATCACATTACCGATGAACAGAATGGTGTTGGTTGTGCGTTCCCTTATTGCGAATATGAATGACTTGTCAACCACAAACTGCTTTGGCTGGGGTGGGTAACTTGTTAACTCTATCCCGATTGTGGTTACGGCAGCAGCTTCGGTACCTTTTTCATCGACCTCGACAAAGGTGTTTTGCTTTACGAAACTTACGAAAATCTCTGCATCGGAGATACCCGACAGATCTGCCGTGCGCGGTATAAATGCGTCAATCATGCCCATGCTCTGAAGCTGGTCATTAAGTATCTTTTCATATGAGAACTTAAACTTGGGCATGTAGACTTTCATCTTGCCAAACTCCTCAATATCATCGAGATCGCCGGTAATAGTGTTCCAGACATCGTTATTGAATCCTTTGTTGAATTCAGCAACTGTACCTGCAGGAACTATTACAACCATCGTGAAGTTTGTTCTTCCATATGGCAGTTCAATTACCTTGTAGCTGTTCGATGTGACTATTCTGGAACCAATCTCTCCGTTCATGGTAGGTACGTTTATCTGGCTACCTCCATCAGGATAGAATAACCTGTCAGAGGTAAGCGTCTTGTCGAACTGATAGCTCCAGTCACCCTTGAAGTAGAGTGCATTCATAATGAACATTACTGCATCATCTGAAATCTCATTGAGTACCTTCGGTATCTTTCCCTTTGTGTTTTCACCGGCCCAGTTGTTGATTACCGTCAATGCCTGGGGCAGGTGAAAATCGAGACCCTGCACTGTAGCCTTGAAATCATTCTTCATTGCACCCAGAAATGGCGGCTTTACGGCAAACCCGTTCCTGTAGAATATTGCATTTGCAAGGGCAAGGGTCACCTTTGGGTCAACTTTCAGGAGCTGGGCAGTAAGACTTTTGTACAGCTCATTTATCTCTGCCATCGTAAGGCCGGGAGGATAATTCAGTACATCCCTGAGCTGGCTGTAAGTATCTCCGGCGCATCCGTTCAGAAGCATGGTAAGTGCAGTGCTTGCGCTTAGCGGCGACAGCATCAGGTTTTTAGACGATTCCAGCGAAACCTTCGTATAAAGGTCTATTCCGAAATCATTGCTGCTCTCAATAAGTTGAGGTGCCTGAGCCGGCAGTTCAAGGAGTTTTGGAGTCAGATCAGGCTCTGTGTCGCTCTTGTTACAGCCTGGAAGTGCTGCCAGAAGCAGCATGCTCATAATTACTATCAATGCATTTTTCATAAGAATCTGGTTTTTTATGTTTTGTATTATTATATGGATTACATCCTGTAAATGATTATACCTTTTATTAAATATTTTGTTGATTATCTTTCATCCTTCCATATCAGCTTTCCGTCAGTCCGCGTACTGAAAAAGTCATTACAACGACCATCTCCGCCACCTGTAAACCCCCCGTCAGGGTGACAGATTACATTGCAGTTCTCATCAACCAGGATACTATACATGTCGCAGCATCTTGGAGGAATATAATACACGATCTGCCCATTGTAATTATACCTGTAAACCCTTGCGGGCGGATTCCATACACTCTCCTTAAGAATGTCCTTTATCATTCTGTCGATGCAATGAGGAGTTCCCTCAGGAGTATCAATTTTTTCACATCCCTCGAGAAGGGAGAAAAACAGTATTATCACAATAATGTTCTTCATATTGACAGTAAGTTATGTTCTTCATCTTGACAATAAGTCTCCATTAATAGTTCTTCTTAATGTTTTTAGATATATGCCTATCCGCGTCAGGGTATATTACTATTACGAGAGATTACACTAAAATGCTGCAATAGATCAAAGGAATAATGCAGAAATCCGTTTAACTCCATTTTTACTATCTTTAGTCGCTCACCAAAAAAGGCTTCTATGGTAAAAAACAAAACGCCGAGGCATGCAGACTCAATTGGCAATGAGCCATGGCACTCACTGGAAGAAAAGGATATCTACCAGGAACTTGGAACCACAGCCGAAGGCCTCGATTCAACCGAAGCAGGAAAGCGAGTTGAATATTACGGCAGGAACAGGTTACCGGAGGGTAAAAAGGTTACCATCTGGCAGATCATTGCCCATCAATTATTCAATCCGCTGATATTCATACTTATAGCGGCTGCTATAGCTTCTGTTGCAATTGGAGAGGGAAAAGATGCCATATTCATTTTCCTGGTGATTCTTATCAACAGCACCCTTGGTTCCTACCAGGAGTACAACGCTGAGAAGAGTGCATCGGGGCTGCAGCAGATGATCAAGATCAGGGCCAGGGTAAGGCGTGATGGCAAGGATCAGGAGATAGACTCTGAAGAACTTGTACCCGGCGATAACGTATATCTCGAGTCTGGTTTGAAGGTTCCGGCAGATATGAGGCTGACCGATGCAGCGAACCTTGAGATTGATGAGAGCTTTCTCACCGGTGAGTCGGTTGCTGCCAGGAAGAAGACCGGGGTACTGCGTGAGGATACCGGGGTGGCTGAGAGGGTTAACATGGCTTTTGCGGGCTCAACAGTACTGTCAGGCCGCGGAACAGGCATGGTTGTGACAACGGCTGCACTTACACAGGTGGGTCAGATTGCGAAAAACGTCTCTGAAAGGAAGTCGGCTAAACCTCCGCTGATTTTAAGGATGGAAAAATTCACGAGGCAGATAACCTTTTTCATTATCGTACTCAGCGTCATTCTTGCCCTTATTCTCAGAACTCAGGGAATGGATATGTCAGCGATCTTCTTCTTCGTTGTGGCACTGGCGGTATCAGCAATTCCTGAAGGTCTTCCTGTGGCACTGACGGTTGCACTGTCGATTGCCACAAAGCGGATGGCAAAACGGAATGTCATAGTACGCAGGCTCACCTCTGTAGAGAGTCTCGGTTCCTGTACTGTAATTGCATCTGATAAAACCGGAACACTTACTGTAAATCAGCAGACTGCCAAAAAGATAATACTCGCTGACGGAACCTCATTTTCGGTCTCGGGCGAAGGTTACAACGGTGACGGGGAGGTTACCTCTGACGATGATAGCGGAAAGGTTGCCGGTCCCGTATCAGATGCCAATCTAAAGTCACTGCTTAAAATAGCTGTACTGGCCAACGAGGGTTCACTGAAGAAAGAGAAGGAAGGGTGGATACACTATGGTGATGCCATGGATGTTGCCCTGCTGGGGCTTGGTTACAAGGCCGGGATAGATATCGATGGCTTGAAGGAGAATCATCCGCTGGCAGACAAGATACCTTACGAGTCGGAAAGGAAATTCTCAGCCGCTTTCTGCAAGAGGGAGGGAAAAGTTTATGTAGGCGCGAAGGGAGCTGTAGAGACTATTCTGGGCTTCTGTGACACGATGGCCGGCAGTGATTCAGACAGTAATCTTGACAGTGAGGCTATTACACGGCAGGCTGAGGAGATGGCCTCGAAGGGTTACAGGGTACTCGCCTTTGCCGGTGGTGAGTTCAGCAACTTCAGCAAGAAGGAGTATTATGATGACGATGACATACCACCGCTTACCTTCTACGGTCTGGTCTGCTTTATCGATCCTCTCAGGGCAGGAGCATTGGAATCGGTTCAGAAGTGCCGCAGGGCAGGCATCAGGGTGATAATGATTACCGGCGATCACCCCGCCACGGCAGGCAATATTGCAGGGGAACTGGGCATAATGGATGATGGAGTGAAGGTTGTAACCGGTACTATGCTCAGTGAAGCAGACCCGCCTGACAGTCCGGCCTATGAGAAACTTGTGGTTTCAACCTCTGTTTTTGCACGGGTATCGCCAGTTCAGAAGCTGGAGATAGTCGACGTGCTGATTCGCAGAGGGGAGTTTGTTGCGGTAACCGGTGACGGGGTAAATGATGCTCCGGCACTCCGGCGTGCCAATATAGGTGTTGCCATGGGCTCAGGTACAGACGTTGCAAAGGAGGTCGGATCGATGATAGTGGTCGATGACAACTTCTCTTCAATTGTCGCAGGGGTCGAAGAGGGCCGGTTTGCATACGACAATGTAAGAAAGGTTATATATCTTTTAATCTCAACGGGTGCTGCCGAGGTAATACTCTTTATTGCCTCGATAATTGCCGGCCTGCCGTTGCCATTGCTGGCGGTGCAGCTTCTCTGGCTCAATCTTGTGACAAACGGCATCCAGGATGTTGCCCTCGCGTTCGAGGGAGGCGAGCCTGGTGCCATGCTCAGAAAACCGAGAAAGCCATCAGAGACGATATTCAATCAGCAGATGATAAGCCAGACACTGGTGGCAAGTTCCGTTATGGGATTCATCGTGTTTGGTTTGTGGTTCTGGCTCAACAGGTATACAGAGATGGATGAAACGCACGCGAGAGACCTGATTTTGCTGCTTATGGTCTTTATGCAGAACTTCCACGCCTTCAACAGCCGTTCCGAAACAATATCTGCCTTCAGGGTTCCGCTTAAGAGAAATGTTGTACTTGTTTTTGGAGTTTTACTGGCACAGGGAATTCATATTCTCAGCATGCAGATACCCTTCATGCAGGAGATTCTCAGGATTGAGCCGGTCACCCTGAGTGAATGGGGTTATGTACTTTTGCTTGCTATACCGATGATATTGATGATGGAAATTTATAAGTTTGTCTCTGCGAAAATCAGAAGCAACAAAAATTCACAAACTGCAATATGAGCGATACCGGGGCAGGCAAGAGCCGGAACAAGATAATGGTAAGAAAGGCCTCAGGTGAGGAAGAACCTTTTGCACCCGGGAAGCTGGCAGCCTCTCTTCGCAATGCCGGAGCCGGTGAGGAACTTGTCAATAGCATTCTTGATGACATCAGCGAATGGATATATAGCGGAGTAAGCACAAAAAAGATATACGCAAGGGCTTTCAACCTGCTTAAGCGAATACGCAATGTCACGGCAATAAGATATAAGCTTAAGCAGGCAATGTTTGAACTTGGTCCGACCGGCTACCCTTTCGAGCACTTTATAGGAGAGATATTCAGAACACAGGGTTATGAGGTTCTTGTCGGCCAGACTCTCGAAGGGAGATGCGTTACACACGAGATGGATGTAATTGCAACGAAAGACCATCACCAGCACCTCGTGGAGTGCAAGTTCAGGCAGGATCAGGGGAAGATAACCTCGGTACAGACGCCTCTCTATGTGAAATCGCGTATCGATGACATAATCAGCCGGTATGCAGATGAAAACAGGTATGAGGGATATACCTTCACCGGTTGGATAGCAACCAATACAAGGTTTTCATCTGACTCTGAAAGCTATGCAGGGTGCATTGGTCTGCGCCTGCTCGGATGGGACTACCCTGAAGATAATGGTCTCAAACAGATTATTGAACGGGAAAGGCTCTATCCGGTTACAGCGCTAACCCGAATTACGAGAAAGGAAAAGCAACTGTTGCTTGAAAAGGGTATAGTAACCTGCAGACAACTATTTGACAATCCCTCGGTGCTTGACTCAACCGAATTCAATCAGAAAAAGTCAACAGCACTTATAAAGGAACTAAATGATATACTTAACCTGTAGAACGGGTAACGGGTATCGGGTATCAGGTATCGGGTGTCAGGTATCAGGTATCAGGTATCGGGTATCGGGTGTCAGGTATCAGGTATCAGGTATCAGGGGTTCTTGAGCAGAGCACGGGGCGCGGGGCTCAGGGCTCAGGGCTCAGGGCTCAGGGCTCAGGGCTCAGAGCACGGGGCGCGGGGAAATGGTAGAACAAAAAACAATAATATAAAACGATAATGAAAAGAAACATCCTGATTTTAACAATCGCTGCCGTATTTGTTTCATGCAGTGAGAGTGTGCCTGAAGTCTTTGAATGGAGAGGGCCTGACCGCTCCGGTGTATATAATGAGACAAACCTGCTGCGCGAGTGGCCTGAGAATGGTCCCGATGCACTATGGACTGTCGACGGACTCGGAAACGGTTACGGATCGCCGGTATTTACTGAAAATCATTTCTTTATAACCGGTGAGATTGATACAATGGCCGTAATCTGGTGCTTCGACCTTAAAGGCAACAAGGTATGGCAGACTACCCTGGGAAGGGAATGGATGAGAAGTTACCCCGGCGGACGGGATGCTCCTACTGTAGTTGGCGACCTTATCTATATTGGTACCGGACTGGGTGATCTCTATTGTGTCGGCAGGGATGACGGAAAAGTAAAATGGGTAAAGAGGCTCGCTGAAGACTTCAATGGGGTATTGCCACTGCACGGCTATACGGAGGCTCCTCTTGTTGACGGCGACAGGGTATTCTGGACTCCCGGAGGAGAGCAGAACAATGTAGTGGCGCTTAACCGCTTCACCGGTGACCTTATCTGGTCGAATCAGGGTTTCGGTGAACCACAGGGCTACAACCAGCCAAAGTTGATAAGATTGCCCGCAAGGAACATTGTAGTCACATTCTCATCATACCATCTTATGGGATTCGACACCTCCACAGGTGAGATGCTGTGGTATCATGAGCAAGATAACCTTCCGGTTGAGAAGCGCAAACCGGGTTATGGTGACACACACTCAAACACAATACTTTATGAGGATGGTTTTCTCTGGTATGTGGCCGGTGACGGCAACTGTGCTGTAATGCTGCAGCTATCTGAAGACGGTACCTCAATTGCAGAGGTATGGCGCAATAAGAACCTGAGCGGTTATATGGGAGGTATTGTAAAGCTTGGCAACTTTATTTACGGTGATTCGCAATGGCGGCCGGGACTAAGGTCTATAAATGCGATGAATGGTGAGGCTGTCGATTCCTTACGGAATGGTGAAGGTGCGACTATTGCCGCTGATGGCATGATCTATTTTTATAATACAAGAGGAGTGGTTTATCTGATCGAACCAGAAGATGGAATGCTCAGAGAGGTAAGCTCTTTCAGGATAACAGAGGGAACGAAGGAGCATTTCTCACATCCGGTTATAAATCGGGGCATATTATATGTACGCCGCGGCAATAGTCTGATGGCATTTGACATTCGCAATGGCAAGAAAAGCTGATTAAGCCAGGCATCGGGCATTGGTTCCTGATTGTGGAGAGTTTATCTCCTCATTGCCCTTTCTATCTCCTTAATCTCTTTCGGGACTTTGGAGGACAAGATTGAGTTTCCCTCAGGCGTTATGAGTACGTCGTCCTCAATTCGCACACCGATATTAACATACTTAAGGAAGTTCTTTCGGGTTGCCTTGACAAAGGCCGCCCACTCTTCATCGGAGAGGTCCCTGGCCCTGGGTGGTTTTCTGTCGAGCAGATCGGGTCTGAAGTAAAGGCCGGGCTCCATCGTCATTATCATCCCGGGTTGATAAGTTTTGGTAGCAGTTTCAGGAGACATGAAGGTGTAGAGATCATGTACCTCAAGGCCTATGTAATGGTAGAAACCATGCACTATGTAAAGGCTTCTCTGCCAGGGACTCCTAATATCGGTTATAAGTCCCAGCTTAAGCAACCCTTCCAGCAGAGTGTTCTCCGCAACCAACTGTACATCGCGCATTACCGCACCCGGAATCATCCTTTCGATTGCAGCCTTCTGGGCATCGAGAACCAGATGGTAAATCTGCTTCTGAGGCCTTGTAAACCTGCCTGACGCCGGGAATGTTCTGCTGATGTCTGATGTATAGCCCTTATACCAGGCACCCACGTCGAAAACCACGAGATCACCCTTTTCAATAATCTTTTCTGATGCCCTGGCATGAACCTGTGTCCCGTTAACGCCTGACCCTGCCTGTATAAACGACGTGCCATCGGCACCCAGTTCTGCCTGCCTGTTTCTGAAAATGTCAATTACCTGCATCTCTGTCAGCCCGGGCCGGAGTATCTGAAGAATGTGGTTATAGGTTTCAGCAGTAATCTCTATGGCACGTGCCAGGGTAGCAAGTTCATAGTCATCCTTGATCTCCCTCATTTGATAGAAAAGGTGATCGCAAATCCTTATCTCCTTCCCGGGACCGACAAGATCCAGAAGTTTCCTGACCCTCTGGGTATCCGCTGTTTCGGCCCAGACCACATCCGTGCCTGACAGGTAACCTCTCAGAATGTCTGTTACTGAGGAATATGCATCAGGATTAGTCAGGTTTGGTTCCTTTAGCAGCATAGTATTTCCTGCAAGATGAGAACCGGCGACAACCAACCAGCCTGGTGCTCTTTCTCCTGTCAGGTAGTAGAAATTATTGTTGCCCGCGCCCCTTGATTCAGAAGAAAAGAGAATAGCAGTTCCTTGCCCGATTCTGTTTACAAAATCGTCACTCCTACCCTTAAAATCAGGTGCTGCCAGCTGACCTACGGCGTTTGCCGGGAACAGGAGTAATGAGAGTACTGCCCAGATAGAAATTTTCCTGACCATATGTTTTTGCTTTGTTTAGAATACCAGGGCCCATAGAATACCTGCCAATCCTATGGCCGTCAGCGAATATACTATTTTTTCCGGCATACGATCATTGTTTTCCATCGTCTTTCCAAAGATCCAGAAAACGAAAGGATGTACAAGAAACGGCATCGCGAAGACAAAAGCTATCATTCCGGCTGCCTGGGTACCGAACATTCCTCCCTGAATTGCAGCAAAAAGACCGAAATGAGAAATAGCCGATGAGTTTGCCATAACGGCATCGCTTAATGGCATTCCTGAAGCAGTAAGAATAAGAAATCCACCAAATACAGCTGTCAGCTGCCATCCGATTGAGAACAGCATCAATCCTTTTATCTCTGCAGCATCCTGATTATTGGCTTTTCTAAGTGTCCTGACTGCCAGTATGGTAAAGACCACTCCTGCTGCAGCGACGGGAAGAGCCCAACCCAGCAGCAACCTTCCGGTTTCAACACTGGCGGCAAGTATAGAGAAGACAAAGATATGCCCTATGAATGGTATATTTATCATAATGGGAGCTCTTACCGCAGGCTCAATACCAAAATCCCCTGCCGTACAGGCACCGGTAAGACCTGAATGTGACAGCGAGCCGGCCATTCCGGGTGCAAGATTCCTGATGCGGTTCGACCGGGCAAAACAGATAAGTATGGAAAGTCCTCCGAACATCCACAATAGCTGACCGAAGAAGCCGAAGGATAGCACTGCTGTCATGCCTTCAAGGCCGAATGCCTCGAAAATTCTAGAACCACCTACCATGAAGTTGGCGGCCAGCACTACGGGTATTCCTGCAAAAAGGAGAGACCTGATCGTCGGGCCGAAACGCCAGTCTGAGAATACCATTCCCAGTGTGACGGAAATAATCATGGCAAAGAATATTTCAGGTAGAGCTATCATCGGGCGAATCCACTGTGCCAGGTAGTATGCCAGTATCAATACTGATAGAATCATCGCTGTCTCAACGATTCCCTTTCTGATATAGAGACTCCTGTTGGTGATTTTGGCACGGTAGTCAATAAGTATAATTGAGACAACCAGACCCAGGTATCCAAGTATCGGGTAAAACTGATCAAGTGGTTCCCCTGTTGTGTGTCCTACGATTGCCCTCTTCAGTGACTCCAGTCCTATCAGTATAAAGAATGCCCTTATAAGGAACATGAACTGGGTAAATTTTGTACCCAGGAAGATTTCATCGGCAGACTGTGTTACCAGGTCTTCTGTGTTAATTACCCGCCGGGAAATTAGTTTTCTGATCTCCTGTCCACCCACGAAGAATGATGCCACCAGGGCAGTGATAGTAACCTTGCTTCCCAGATCGACTATTGGAAACTCAGGTAAACCCGGAGTGGCCATACCTGTGTTTACCAGTATCATTCCCATCAGCAGGCCGAAGACCACAATGATTAAGATTGGTGAATACCTGGTTCCTGCGACGAATGTTCTCGAAACGAGCACCATTGATATCACCATCAGAAATGTTAACCAGAATTGGTTTAGGATGTGGGCGTTTGCCATTTGATTTACCAGTTGATCCATTGTAGCTTTAAAGTGTTACGGTTTAGAAAATCAGTAATTAACCGTGCAAAAATAGGAACAGAATTGTTTAAATAATCTGCGTTTTATCATTAGTGAAATAGTATGCCAAAACCCGATTCACCCGCTGCTATGGCAGACTCACAGTCACAATCCGGGCATTCAGCAATTAGTTTTTCAGCAATATGAAAAAACTTAGTAACCTTGCAGTGACAAAAACCATAACGATATGATACTTACAACAACTTTCTCTGTTCCCGGCAGGGAGATAAATGAAATACTCGGCATCGCACGCGGCAGTACAGTAAGGGCCCGCAATGTAGGACGCGATATATTGGCAGGTCTCAAGAACATAGTCGGAGGTGAGATCGAGGAGTACACACAGCTTCAGGCTTATGCACGCGAGCAGGCTATGCAGAGGATGGTTGATGATGCGAAAAAAATGGGAGCAGATGCCATTATCGGCATCAACATGACCACTTCAATGGTAACCCAGGGTGCCGCTGAAATTCTTGCATTCGGTACAGCAGTAAAACTCAGGTAAGATGCGCATAATTATATGGCTCCTATTGGCGATATTCTTCCTGCTGTTCGTGGGAGGTCTCGCAGTACTGGTGATACTGATTATCGACCGTGTCAACAAAAGGGATAAAGAAACTTTCGAGCGTCGGAACAACTGAAGCCTCCGCTCTGAGCCCTGCGCCCCGTGCCCTATATCCTTACTACACCGATGCCCGGACGGTCATTGAGGGTTATTTTGCCACCCACGACAGTCACGCCGTCAAAGATATCATTGTCAATCAACAGATTGCCGTCAAGGTCTGCAAAGTCTACCATGGGTGACAATTGTGATGCTGCCGAGATGGCGCATGAGGTTTCTGTCATGCAACCCATCATAACACTCATACCCATCATCCTTCCCGTGTTCATCATGGCATGTGCTGTCCTCATCCCTCCGCACTTCATCAGCTTGATGTTTATCCCTGAATAGTATCCCTTCAGCCCGAGGAGATCCTTTGGGGTTTGAAGTGCCTCATCGGCTACAATGGGAAGCGGGCTTCTCTCGGTAAGCCAGCCATGGCTCTCATGATCGGTCTTATCCATTGGCTGTTCGACGAAAACCACGTTTCTCTCATTCAGCCAGTGTATCATCTCGAGAGCGAATTCACGGCTCTTCCAGCCCTGATTTACATCGACACAGATAGGCTTATCCGACACACTCCGTATGGTCTCTATCATCTCCTTGTCGGTATCAAGACCCAGCTTCACCTTCAGTACCTGGTAGGGCTCAGCCTCGTGAACCTTCTGCCTTACAACATCAGGGGTGTCAATACCTATGGTAAAGCTTGTATATGGCGTGTTGGCAGGATTGAATCCCCAGACTTTGTACCAGGGTTGCCCGATAAGCTTTCCAGTCAGGTCATGAAGAGCTATATCAACCGATGCCTTGGCAGCATAGTTGCCCGGAGCAGACTTATCAACATATTCAAGGATCTCCTCCATCAGGAAAGGATCCTTGAATTGCGCCATATCAAGGTTGCTCAGAAACTTTGCTGCAGTCTCCTGTGATTCGCCCAGGTATGGTGGCATTGAGGCTTCACCATAGCCTATAACTCCATCATATTCAAGTTCCACAATCATAACAGGTGTTGTACGTCGGGAACTCAGGGCAATGGTGAAAACATGCTTCAGTTGCAGATCGTATGGAAAGAATGACAATGAAAGGGCACCGTTCATCGATCGGCCGGTTGTCTTTCTTCTGGTGCAGCTGCCCAATGCGGGTGCAATAGCCAGGGCGCCTGCAGTCAGGGCACCATACCTTAGGAAATCTCTCCTGTTGCTCATAATAATTCTTTATAACGGGGTTTATAAATTAACATACCATGGGTGTTCTTTTACCGCAACCAGTCCGGGTTGTGAGGGGAGTCCGAGCACGCGCCTTGCAGAAAGGTATGTGGTGAAAAGGTAATTGCTGAAGTTATCGCGCGACTTATCGAGGTTATCGACGCGTACCGTACCCGATTCGTGTATAACCTCTCCATCGCCCAGGTAGAGGCCTACATGACCTGCCCTGCGTGTGCGCTGGTTCCCGAAGAATACAATGTCGCCGGGCTGTAATTCTGAATAATCGGTAGCCGAGCTTTCAATCTCCTTGCCGTGACGTTGCTGCAGAGAGGCATCGCGGGCAAGGATAACTCCGTTGATGAAGAAGATTGTTTTCATGAAGCCGCTGCAATCGAGTCCGTAAGCTGTGGTTCCCCCCCAGAGATATGAAACACCCATAAGCCTCCGGCCATACATGGTGAGTGAGGCTACTGTCGGGGTAGCCTCTGCCAGCCATGAGTCAAAGAGTCTGCTGTCAGAACGACGGATGAATCCGGTGCGGCCATCAGGCATTACCACCCTGTAATGTCTGGAAGTGGTCTGGCTTGTAATGAGAATACTACCCAGGGCTACGTCGGATACAATTGTTGATTCTCTTTCATCGCCATAGATGAAGGTTGTGTTTGCCATCACGACAACACGATCGGAGCTGCGCCATGCATTGAGTCCTTCAGCGCCGGTTATCTCAACTGATGATGCGGTGATCCAGCCCAGGTAATTATCGGGTGTCTGAACCCACAGCCAGCTGCCCTCGCGCTTCATAATCTGCAGCGGAGTACCGAGTATGGCCTGTGTTATCAATTCAGCTGCATGCCTCGGTTGTGAGCGCATGTTGCCTGCCGCAACAGTCACCAGTGCCCACCCGCCTGCGTCAGCGTCGGGAAGAATCCTGATGCTGTCGGTAACCGTAAGGCTCCTTTCTGTGAACCACTCCAGCAGGGCATCGCGATAAGCCTGTTCAGCAAGTTCACCCTTAAGCATGTAAACCCCATTATCATGTGATACCGAGATATTGCTTACACCCTCGCGCTTATCGGGTACCCATTGTGTTCCAATCTCGTCAATAGCTTTCTGAACTTCATCAATTGGAATTCCTGTATTACAGGATACCAAATACATCATAGCCACTATCAGGAACAAAACGCGGATGATCATTGCCTTCATTTTTGAATGTTGTATTACAAGTTTCTACAGATACAAAAATACGATATCCCGCGAATTAAGCAAACAAAAAGGTATTCTTGCGAACCCATGTATTTATTCTGCCGGTATCGCCTTTTTTCTTACTTTAGTGCAAACTTTATTCCTATGACCACTGCATTGCTGATAGTAATTATTTCTTTGAATGTACTCGCAATTGTGCTTATGATTGTTCTCCGCCCGGCGAAGGGAGATGACAGTAAAATAGTTGAGGAGAGGCTTGCAGAAATCCGAAATGGTCTCGAAAGAATCGAGAAGAGACTTATGGATGAGTTCAGCCTCAGCCGTCAGGAGAGCTCAACTCAGGCACAAGGCTATCGAAGTGAACTGATGGAGACACTTACCAAGAGTTTCAAAGAGTTTCAGGAGGTTTTCGACAGGAACGTAAAGTCATTCAATGAACTTCAGCGTGAGAAGTTCGGCCAGCTTGAGGAGAAACAGAACAGTCTTGTAAAAACCACCGAGGATAAACTCGAGAACATTAGGGTAACAGTCGATGAGAAGCTTCAGAAAACCCTCAACGAGCGGCTGGGACAATCGTTTGAACTGGTAGGAAGGCAGCTTGAGAGTGTCCAGAAGGGCCTGGGAGAGATGCAGAGCCTTGCCCAGGATGTTGGGGGTCTGAAGAAGGTTCTCGGAAACGTAAAGATGAGAGGCGGAATCGGCGAGGTACAGCTTGGCATGCTACTGGAGCAGATACTGGCACCTGAGCAGTATGCAGAAAATGTAAAGACAAAGCCGCGAGGTCGCGAGAGTGTTGAGTATGCAATAAAACTACCCGGACGCGATGACTCGGGCAGTGTGGTGTGGCTACCTGTAGACGCCAAATTCCCGAAGGATAAGTATGAGTACCTGCTCGAAGCATACGATTCCGGCGACCAGGCACTAATTGAAGAAGCCCAGAAGAACCTCGAGGAGACCGTCCGCAGAATGGCACGCGACATAAACGAGAAATACCTCAGTCCTCCCGATACCACCGATTTCGGAATAATGTTCCTTCCCTTTGAGGGAATTTATGCCGAGGTGGTAAGAAGGACTGCATTGCTTGAAGAGCTACAGACCCGATACAAGGTTATTGTGACCGGGCCCACCACCCTTGCAGCCCTTCTCAACAGCCTCCAGATGGGTTTCCGTACCCTGGCAATACAGAAACGCAGCAGCGAAGTCTGGAGGATACTCGGAGCGGTTAAGAGAGAGTTCGAAAACTTTGGCGGCCTGCTACAGAAGGCACAGGGTAATATCCGTACCGGACTTGGTCAGCTTGAGAATGTGGTTGGTGTCCGCAGCAGGGCAATTGAGAGGAAGTTGAAGAGTGTCGATACCCTGGGTGCAGCTGAAACGAAACTGATACTGCCGGAAATCTCTGATATGGAGACTGAAGACTACTCAGAGACAGAAGACCTGGAGGATAATTAAAAGAATTGATGGAATTATCCTGTTCTGAAACACCAGTATGAAATTGTTCGAATAAGCCTTTCAAGTGCGTTACCTACTCCTTCCTTAGCCATCCCATCAGTCGCTGGCTGTCGATCTTCCATTTACCGTCCTGATAACTAAGATTGTATTCCACTCTCGATTTGACGTAAGGGCCTGAATTTTGCTGTATTATCTCAATCTTTGACGCATCAACCCTCGAAATGATTGCAACATGGCCATAGGGATTGTTGCTTGTCCCTTCGAAGACAACCAGATCACTGACTTCAGGTTTGGTGCTGCCAGGATTTCTATATTGGCGAAGGTTCCTGGCCTCATTAATTCCTCCATCAACAACTGCATTATCGAAGAAGTCTCTGGCATCACCGTATGAATCAGGCAGCGAGTTCGCTGCGACCGTTTCAGGTTGTTTCAGTTTACAGTTTCTTCTTCAGGGTAGCGAGACCGCCGAGGGAGGTCTCCTTATAGACACTTGGCAGGTCTTTTCCTGTCTGCATCATAACCTTTATTACATCGTCAAGACTTACCATGTGGCGCCCGTCCGAAATCATGGCAAATGTGTTATGTGCCAGGGCCCGCGATGCTGCCATGGCATTTCTCTCTATGCATGGTATCTGTACCAATCCGCATACCGGATCGCAGGTAAGTCCAAGATGATGTTCGAGACCCATCTCGGCACTGTATTCAATCTGATATATAGTACCGCCAAATAGCTGGGTAGCTCCGCCTGAGGCCATGGCGCAGGCCGTGCCTATTTCGCCCTGACACCCCACCTCTGCACCGGAAACAGAGGCATTGTGCTTAATAATCATGCCAATAAGTCCGGCAGTGGCAAGGGCCTTAAGTATCTGACCATCATCGAATTTATAATTGACCTTCATATACTTCATTACAGCCGGCACTACGCCACTGGCCCCACATGTTGGTGCTGTTACGATCAGCCCACCTGAAGCATTCTCCTCGCTTACTGCCAAAGCATAGGCAAAGAGAGTTGCCCTCTTACGAAATGCTACGCGGTATTGCCTTGACTTTGTCATATAGGTATGTGCCTTCCGCATAAGATTAAGACCACCCGGAAGCACCTCCTCACTTTTCAGACCGCGCCTGATAGCACCCTCCATGACCTTCCATATCTCAGCAAGAAATGGCCATATCTGTTCCCCTTCACACTCCTCGACATACTGCCAGAGGGTCATACCCTTTGAACTGCAGTAGTCAAGTATTTCACTCATTGACTTGTGAGGATATACACACTGAGACTCCTTCTCTGTATTATCATCAATTATCGATCCTCCCCCAATGCTATAGGCCGTCCACTCCTCCAGCAAAGACCCGGTAGCGTCGAATGCCTCAAACTTCAGGGCGTTGGGATGCCTTGGCAAAAAAGTATCTGGTTGCCATGACAACTCAAGTTTTCTCTTTCTGAAGGCTTCGTGTAGCGTCACATCAGTAAGGTGACCACGTCCGGTGGCAGCAAGACTGCCGTAGAGGGTTATTGTATATGAAGACGCATCAGGGCGTCTCGCAAGGAAGATCTCTGCTGCCTTGCGGGGCCCGAGGGTATGACTGCTCGATGGTCCGTGACCTATGCGATATATCTGTTTAATCGACTCCATGATTTCGATGTGTTGGGTAAGGCACCGTTTACCGTTTACCGTTTTGCTCCCATTCGGTCGCGAGCTCGCCTTCGGCTC
>CAYUOS010000066.1:0-17193 GCA_964446435.1 uncultured Rikenellaceae bacterium
GTTAAGAGCGTGATAGGAATCACCGGAGCCAATATGGCAGTAATAATAAGGCATGGTAAATACCTGACGGTTTACCAGAATATTGTAAATGTTAAGGTGAAGCCTGGCGATATGGTTGATACGAAGGCACATATAGGAAATGTATATATCGAAACAGACGGTTCTAACAGAGGAATTTTAAACTTTTACGTTTACGAGGAGACAAAGCGATTGAATCCGGAGGCATGGCTTGCTGGAAAAAATTAAGGAAAGATGAAACAAATCGGATTTTAATTGGTATAATAAGAGATATTTTTGTTTAATGTACAGAAGGATTACCATCGGATCTGATATAGTGAATCTTCGAAAGATTGAAGAATTTGTAGAGACAGTATCGCCTGAGTTTGGAATTGGTAAGGAAACTTACGGAGAGGTTCTTGTAGCGGTTATGGAAGCTGTAAACAATGCAATCATTCATGGAAACAAGAGGGACAGGGAGAAGGTTGTTGATGTCTTATTCGAAAAGAGCGGTGACATTCTTGAAGTAATAGTGACAGACGAAGGAGAGGGCTTCAGTCCTGAGTTGGTACCAGATCCTACAAGGCCCGAGAACATTGAAAATATAAGTGGAAGAGGGATTTTTCTTATGAGAAAGCTGTCTGATGGAATAGAGTTCAATGAGACAGGTAACAGCGTCACGATGAGATTCAATCTTGACAGACATTGAATATAAAATTCTACTATGGCATTTCGCGATTCAGGGTTAGAAATGCCGGCCTGCATAAGAACTGGATTACCAGGGTAACCAGGGGAGAAAAGCGAATACTCAAGACAATTGATTTTATTTTCACTGACGATGCGAACCTGTTAGGAATAAACAGGGAGTTTCTGAACCATGACTACCTTACTGATGTTATTTCTTTTGATTATTCGGGTGAAGACGGAATAGTTGGAGAGGTATATATAAGCATCGACAGGGTAAAGGAGAACGCAGGAATATACGGAAGTTCTTTCAGCGAAGAGTTGAGGAGAGTTATGGTACACGGCGCACTGCATCTTTGTGGCTATAATGACGGCAATGAATCGGAGGCTGAAAGAATGAGAGAAAGAGAAGACCATTGGCTTGATATGTGGAGTTATGGAACTGAAGTATGATGTTGTAGTAGTTGGGGGCGGCCACGCTGGCTGTGAAGCTGCCTTTGCTGCGGCATCGATGGGTGCCAGGACTGTGCTTATAACGATGGATATGACAAAGCTTGCTCAGATGTCATGTAATCCGGCAATGGGTGGCATTGCCAAAGGACAGATAGTTCGTGAGATCGATGCACTGGGGGGGATGTCGGGCATTGTCACGGATAAAAGCATGGTTCAGTTCAGAATGCTTAACAGGTCAAAAGGCCCCGCCATGTGGAGTCCGAGGGCACAATGTGACCGTCAATTGTTTTCAGCTGAGTGGAGAAAGGTGCTGGAAAGCACTGATAATCTGCATATATGGCAGGAACATGCTGATTGTCTGCTAATTAATCGCGGAGTCATAAAGGGTGTTAAAACATCATTCGGAAACACGTTCAAGGCAGGAGCTGTTATACTAACCAACGGTACCTTCCTGAATGGTCTTATGCACGTAGGCTTCCGAAAGAAGGAAGGTGGCAGGTCGGGAGACAGTCCTTCAAAGGGATTAAGCCGCCAGCTTGAAGCAAAAGGATTTGAGGTAAGCCGGATGAAGACAGGTACCAGTGCAAGGCTTGACGGAAGGAGCATTGATTTTTCACTGATGAAGGAGCAGAAGGGCGACGGAGAAGGCAGGGGCTTTTCTTACATGCACGGTCTGATGTCAATCGCGAATGAACTCAGTTGCTGGATGACACATACAAACAACGAGGTACATGAGGAGTTGCGAAAGGGACTGGAGTTTAGTCCGCTGTTCAAGGGAAGAATCAAGGGTGTCGGTCCAAGATATTGTCCGAGTATCGAAGATAAGATCGTGACCTTTGGTGAAAGAGACTCACATCAATTATTTATAGAGCCGGAGGGATGGAGCACAAATGAGTATTATGTCAACGGGTTTTCAAGCAGTCTGCCTGCAGATGTACAGCTGAATGCACTTAGAAAGGTGGTGGGTCTAGAGAACGTAGTTATCTACAGACCAGGTTACGCGATTGAGTATGATTTTTTCCAACCGACTCAACTGTATCATACACTTGAAACAAAGGCAATCAGGAACCTATATTTTGCCGGACAGATTAACGGAACAACAGGATATGAAGAGGCAGCAGCTCAGGGTTTAATGGCTGGAATAAATGCTGCATTGAAGCTGGGCGGAAGAAGCAGCTATGTGCCTGCAAGAGACGAATCTTACATCGGTGTTCTGATTGACGACCTAGTTACAAAGGGAGTAGACGAACCGTACAGAATGTTTACATCGAGAGCTGAGTACAGGATTCTTTTGAGGCAGGACAATGCAGACGAAAGGCTGACAGAAAAGGGATATAGTTTGGGTCTGGCCACATCTGAAAGAGTTTCGAGATACAGGGAAAAGACCAGAGCGGTTGAATCACTGACGGAATGGCTTAGTCGGCGCAGTATTTCACCCGAGGAGATAAATGACTACCTCAAGGAAACGGGAACCGCCCCTATAACCCAGAAGACAAAGGCAATTAACCTCGCAACAAGGCCACAGGTTAGCATGAAGTCATTGATTGCTTTATTTTCCAGGGAAATAGAAAATTTGGCAGAATACCTGAAGGATAGAGAAGCTGAGGTTTTGGAAACCGCAGAGATAATTGTAAAATACTCGGGTTATATTGAACGCGAGAAGATAGTTGCTCAAAAGATTAAAAGGCTTGAAGGACTTAGGCTGCCTGGCGATATAGAATACAGTACGCTCACTTCAATCAGTACAGAAGGGAGACAGAAGCTCGAAAGGGTTAAACCAGAGACGATCGGGCAGGCAAGCAGGATCAGCGGGGTTAGTCCTTCAGATATTTCAATTTTATTATTATATATTGGAAGGTAATCAATAGTGTTCCACGTGGAACACTACATATATATTTATTTATGAAAATTGAAGGGAAGATAGTTGATCTTTGTTCCCGGTCAATCTACGGCGCAGAACTGACAATTTCCGACGGCTTTATCAGCAAGACAATTAAGAAGGATCATGTACCTGATCTGTACATTCTGCCAGGATTTATCGATGCTCATGTGCATATTGAAAGCAGCATGGTTACGCCTGCAGCATTTGCTTCTGAGGCGGTAAAACACGGCACAATCGGAGCTATTGCTGATCCTCATGAGATTGCGAATGTGCTGGGAGCCGAAGGTGTGAAGTTCATGCTGAATGATGCCGGAAGAGTACCATTCAGGTTTATGTTCGGAGCACCATCGTGCGTACCTGCCACCCCTTTTGAATCATCAGGTGCGGTTATTGATGCAGAAGCTACTGCAGTACTGCTTGGTACGAAGGGCATTGGTTTTCTTTCTGAAATGATGAACTATCCGGGAGTCTTGATGAACGATATTGAAATTCTCGAAAAGCTGAATGCTGCAAAAAGGGCAGGAAAACCAATAGACGGACACGCCCCCGGGCTATCAGGGGAATCACTAAAGAGATATGTTGCAGCAGGAATTACAACAGACCATGAGTGCGAGAGAGAAGAGGAAGGTCTGGAAAAGATCAGCCTGGGAATGAAGATCCTCATCAGGGAAGGAAGCGCCGCAAGAAACCTTGACTCATTACATAACCTTATTTCAGAGGCACCGCAGATGGTAATGCTCTGCTCAGACGACATTCATCCTGATGATCTGGTAAAGGGTCACATTAATCTTTTGGTGAAGCGTCTTCTTGAGAAGGGACATGATCTGTTTGATGTTCTGGCAGCTGCCTCGCTCAATCCGGCACTACACTACGGTCTCAATACAGGCCTGCTGCAGGAGGGAGACAGGGCTGATTTTATTATAACCGACAACCTTAAATCACTGAATATCATTTCAACCTATATAGACGGAAGACAGGTGTTTGACGGGACATCAGTGATGTTTAAAGCTGAAGGAGCACAGCAAGCAAACAGGTTTAACTGCAGCCTGATTTCTGAAGAGGATATTGCAGTTGATGTTAACGATAGAAAAATTCGGGTAATTCAAGCCTACGACGGGCTTCTCCATACAGGGTCGTTTGAAGCTGTTGCCCGGATGCCGGTCCCGGGCCATTTTGACACTGAGAACGATATTCTCAAGATTGTTGTGAAAGAGAGGTACAGCGATAAGAAGCCTGTGGTCGGATTCATAAATGGATTTGGAATCAGCAGGGGAGCGCTTGCCTCTTCGATTGCCCACGACAGCCATAATATTGTGGCAGTCGGAACGGATGACAACTCAATAGTCAGGGCCGTGAATCGCGTTGTTGAGATGAAGGGAGGCCTTTCGTGGTCTACACAGGAGGAAGAGCTCTTTCTGCCACTGAATATAGGTGGGATAATGTCTGGCGGCACAGCCGCAGAGGTTGCCGATGGCTACAGAATGCTCACAGAGGCTGTTCTCAGAAGCGGCTCACAGTTGCGTGCTCCCTACATGACCCTTTCATTTATGGCATTGCTGGTTATACCCGAGCTCAAGATAGGAGACTGTGGCCTCTTTGATGTTACTAAATTTGAGCCGGTTACACTTCTGGTATGACGATTGACCAACACGATGAGCACACTTGAACGTTTGAGGGAAATGGCCTCGGAGATGCCCGCATCGCCCGGTGTCTACCTGTTCAGCGACAGCAATGGCGTCATTCTTTATGTTGGAAAGGCAAAGAGCCTGAGAAAGAGATTATTGTCGTACTTTACAGCGGGTCGGTCCGGGAAAACAGAACTCCTTCTCAGAAGATCCTGCCAGATAAGCCATACCGCCGTTACAACTGAGTCAGAAGCCCTGCTGCTTGAGAATAACCTTATCAAAAAGCACCAGCCTAAGTACAACATTCTGCTTAAGGATGATAAAACCTTTCCCTGGATTTGCATAAGGAATGAGCCATTTCCGAGGGTTTTCATGACACGGACTGTGTTAAACGACGGATCGCAGTATTTTGGCCCCTACACCTCGGTTGTAATGGTCAGAACGCTTTTATCTCTTGTAAGACAGCTTGTTAGTCTTAGGAACTGCAAGCTTAACCTCACAAAAGAGAATATAAACAGGGGGAAGTTCAGGGTATGCCTCGAATACCAGATAGGTAATTGCAAGGGGCCTTGCGAAGGCCTTCAGTCACAGGAAGATTATGATACAGGTATAACACAGATACGGGAGATACTTAAGGGAAACATACGAACGGTAACCGACCATCTTAAGGAGCTGATGATGAGGTTCTCCGCTGAAATGAAGTTTGAGGAGGCCCACAAGATAAAGGAAAAGCTCGAGATACTTTCGCGCTATCACTCGCGCTCGCTGGTTGTGAATCCCGCTACGGGAAATGCTGACGTATTCGGGTTCAGCATGGAGGGCGACTATGCTGCCGTGAACTTCATGCGGGTAGTCGAAGGAGCTGTCGTTCAGACTTTTACATTGGGCCTGAAACGAAGGCTTGACGAAACCAGGGAGATGATGCTCTCATTGGCAGTTGGGGAGATAGTCAACCGCTTCGGTCAGTTGTCGCCGGTAGCAATAGTTCCCTTTATTCCCGATTTCACTCCTGATTCAGCCAGGTTTACGGTACCGGTAAGGGGAGACAAGAAGAAACTGCTCGAGATGGCAGAGCGCAATGCAATATGGTACAGGCTGGAACAAAAAAAGAGGACTGAAGGCAAGACCTCTGCCGACAGAACCGACAAAAACCTGGAGCGACTGGCTAAGGATCTTCACATGTCGGGGCTGCCGAGGCATATTGAGTGCTTCGACAACTCCAACATACAGGGAGCCAACCCGGTAGCTTCATGCGTAGTGTTCAGGAACGGCAAGCCCTGTCGCTCTGAATACCGGCACTTCAATATCAGAACAGTTTCAGGACCAGACGATTATGCCTCAATTGCAGAAGTAGTTCTGAGGCGATACAAGAGGATACTTGAGGAAGAGAAGCCCCTTCCTGACCTGATAGTTGTTGACGGAGGAAAGGGACAGCTTTCATCTGCCCTGGAAAGCCTCTCACAGCTTGGAATTCGTGAAAGGGTTTCTGTAATAGGAATAGCCAAGAGACTCGAGGAGATATATTTTCCGGGAGACCCCGTTCCTCTCTATATTGACAAGAATTCAATATCACTCAAGATAATTCAGAACATAAGGAATGAAGCACACCGCTTCGGAATATCTTTTCACAGGCTTAAGCGCTCAAACGAGATGATCAGGTCGCAGCTGCAGGAAGTTCCGGGAGTGGGCGAAAAGACGATTACCCGCCTGCTGAAGAGATTCGGATCGGTTGAGGCCATTCGAAATGCTTCCGTTGATGATCTTGCAGCTGAGGCCGGAAAGGTTCGGGCGGAGTCCATCAGGAGATACTTTGAAGGGAGTTAATGTTTCACGTGAAACGAAACCCTCAAATTCGGCCTTACGGCAAGTGTTGATTGCCGGCATGGCATGAAAAATAGCGGCAAACCAGGTGACGAAAGCACCCGAAATGCCGCTAAACATCTTTAAATCAACACAAAAGACCAGTTTTGATGTGCAATTTTAGTCTCCTGTGTTTCTGACAAATATTCTATTTTGCAACCTTTATCGTGCAGCCGATAGCCCTGGTTGTGGGTTGCTCTATCTCCTTACCGGCCTTGATTGCTCCTATGACATTGTCAATGTAGTTTACCGTTACCGCTGAAGCATCCCTCCAGTTGTTGTCAATGGTACCGCTATAAACGACCCTGAGATTATCACCCTCACGCTGTACAATGTACATGTGCGGGGTATGTGTGGCTCCCCAGACAGGAAAAACCTTCTGACCCTCATCGAACAGATAGGGGAAGGTGAACCCCTTTTCATTCGACCTCTCAATCATCTTGTCAAAGCTGTCACGCGGCTCTACCGCCGGGTCATTGGGATTAATGGCTATTACGGGGTAGCCAAGCGGCCTGTATTTCCTGTCGAGGTCAATTATGCGGTCTTCATATGCGACTGCATAGGGACAGTGGTTACAGGTAAAGGAAATAATGAATCCCTTCGCCTCAGGGAAATCAGACATGGAAACCATTTTCCCATCAACATTTTTCAAGCTGAAGTCGAGTACAATATCCCCCGGCTTGTATCCCTCTGCCGAAACGATCGTTGCGGCAACAATAAATAGTGTCAACAAAGCTGTCTTTTTCATAATTCATTGATTTTGTTTACGATGCATTAATTTGATTGAATAATAATTTGATTCGCCGACTATCTCTTAAGTCGCGGCTCAACAATTCTCTTAAGACCCTCATAGTCAATCTTGTCAGCATGAAGGCTTCTGTAATCACCTGAAAAGAAGAGGGTTGCCGGTATCGATCCCATCCAGTCGGGGTGTACTTTTTCAATCCACCTGTTGGCATCAGGATCATCGAGCAGGATTACCCGTTCCCTGATGTCAAAGCGCCTGATAAACGGCTTTACCCTTGACTCAAGGTGGTCGGGATTGTCAAGGCTGACCAGGACGAGCCTGAACTTACGGTTTTTCATATCGGAGGCGAATTTCAGAATGTCGGGCATCTCCTCAACGCATGGCATGCACCATGTAGCCCAGAAATTAACCATATAGAGAGTGTCGTTCTTAACCCTGAGCATTGGCTCAAGCTGGTCGAAGTCCATTACCGGTACATTCTGTGAAAAGGCTCCTGAGTTCAGTAGCAGAACGACCGAAACCACAATCAATATTCTTTTCATACTGTGAAACACAATAGTTATCATTTTTATAACACACGCCGGCTGAGATTGTTCACACTTCAGATTTGGAAAGAGGTTGTCTATGTTTTACAGCAACAGATTGCAGCCATACTGAAAAAATTGGATATCTTGACCTGCAAAAGAAGAATCAAACCATAAGCCATCAGACATGAACAAGTATCGCATCCCCACACTACTGGCAGGTTTCATCATCGCCATCTCCATTTCCGCCCAGTGGAACTATTCTTATCAGTACGGATCTCTTCCGCCGGCCATGCTTGAGATGATCGCCGGCGAAGCATCGGGCGAAAGAGCTTTCAATGACCTTATTGAGCTTACAGGTTATAACAGGCCAAGGCCATTGAGTGAGTATGCCGAAACTCTCTTCGAGTCAATTTACATTGTAGATAAGCTTAAGAGCTATGGTATTGAAAATGCAAGAATTGAACGTTTCGGAAAGACCTCCACCTGGAAAGGACTTGAGGGAACCCTGTGGGAGATTGAGCCGTCGATGTCGAAGATAGCCGATTACGACGGACTGCCGCTGATGCTTGCCTCGGGCAGTGCTGATGCCGATGTGAAGGCCAGACTTGTATGGGTTGGTGAGGGAACCCCGAACTGGTTTTCTTCAGTTGACGTTAAAGGCGCGATAGTACTGACCTCGGGGGCACTCTCGGCCGTCTTTCCGGCGGCGATGGCAGCTGGTGCCCATGGCGTGGTCTCTTTCGAGTCTGACCGTCCGCTTATTGACCCGCTTCAGATACCCACCGGCGGAATAAGAAATGCCAGCGGGAAAGGTTTTGCCTTCAGAGTACCACCCAGGGACGGCCACCTGTTGCGCGACCGCCTTCTCAGGGGAGAGAAGATAAGGGTTCATGCCAAGGTCAGGACAACCAATCTCGAGCTTGACATCCAGGTTCCCACATGTGTTATTGAGGGAACCGAAAAGGGGGGTGATGAGATAATCATCTGTGCCCATATTTTTGAGGGATACGTAAAGATGGGGGCGAATGATAACGGTTCGGGCTCGGTTGCAATACTCGATGCTGCAAGGGTGCTTCATACCATGTACAACGACGGCAGGCTGCCAAGGCCAAAGCGCTCAATAAGGTTCATATGGGTACCGGAGTTTTCAGGCACCATACCATGGGTTGAGGCCAACAGGGATATAATGAAAAGGACACTGGCAAATATAAACCTCGACATGGTAGGCCTAAGGATGGCTGAGAACCAGTCCTTCCTGAACCTGCACCGCACCACCTTCGGCATGCCCCACTACATTAACGATGTACTTCAGATGTACATGCGCTATATAAGCGAAACCAACAAGATAAGATGCACACCAGTCGGTCGCTTTGGTTTTCTGAAGCCGATGACGGCGCCTACCGGCACCGATGATCCTTTCTACTGGAACGTCGAAGCCTATCTTGGGGCATCAGACCATGCTGTCTTCAACAACTTCACCGTCAGGGTGCCGGGCATTTTGCTGAACAACTGGCCCGATCACTACTATCACACTTCTAATGACAGGCCACAGGTATGCGATCCGACACAGCTGAAGCGCTCTGTCTTTCTGACGGTTGCCAGCGCATATTCCATTGCCTCAGCAGATGAGCAGGGAGCCATGAAGATTGCCGGAGAGGTGATCGGAAATGCTGCCCACAGAATGGGACACCAGCTGACGATAGGCACTGACCGCATCGCCTCAGCCGCAGCGTCAGACATAGCAGCCGTTTACCGCCGTTCGGTATACGACTATCAGGCCGTTTCGATGAATGAGCTCGAGACTTTAATGTCAGTGGCGGAACTCTGCAGGAATGACCGCGAGTTCGGCAAGACCCTGGCTGCAATGGCCGGTGCCGTGACAGCACAGCGTGATGCCGGCCTCAAGGTTCTTGAACAGCAGATGTCGGTAAGGTGCCGGCAGCTTGGAATCAGGCCCTTAACCATCGCACTTTCGGCAGATGAAAAGAGAGCGGCAGCGATGAAGCCGGCAGTTACACAGAAGGCAATATCCGGAGGTTACTATGGTTACCGCACCATGATGCAGGAGGTGCCTGAGGCGTTCCTGAAGAGACACTCATATCCCTCAATCAGAAGCATTCACGAGGTGATTCTGCTGTGCGACGGAAAGCGAACCGGTCTGGATATTATAAAACTCTACAACGCCCAGTACCCTGAGCATACCGATATGTCAGAATTCTTCAATGCTTTCACAGTACTTAAGGAAGCCGGTGTTATAACATACTAACAAACTGTCTGTTCCACCTGCCTTAGGCCAGGGATGCTCCCCGGCGACGGCGGCTAAATAAGGGCGGTTAATGCACTTGCGACCAACGGTAGCAACCGAGGCCATAGGCCGAGTTCGCGACCAGCGGGAGCAAATCTGAAATCGCAAATCTGACATCTTATATCTTATATCTCAGAGTTCTGCCCCCGGCAGAAATCTGAGCAGTTCTTCCCTCAACCGGGTGTGGTCGGGCAGATATAATGTCTGGAATCCTTCAGCACGGGCGGCCTCTATATTGTGCAACAGGTCGTCGATGAACAGAGTTTCGGCGGGTGTAAGTGCATATTCCCTGATAAGTTCACGATAGATTTCAGGCTCGGGCTTGAGCATTCTGACAGTTGCCGATAGTATGCCTCCGTCGAAGTTCGAAAAGAAACCGTTCTTCTTTCTTACCCTTTCAAACATCTCCTGAGGGAAATTGCTCAGGTAATAAAGCCTGTATCCTGCCTTTTTAAGCCCTTTAAGCAGTTTTCCGTTCTCGTCGAGGGGAAACAGTACCTCTTCGAGCAAATCGAAAATTCCGGCTATTTCCTGCTCTGTGAGTGAGGATTTTCCGGCGATTGACTTTATTGCCTCAGGAACGGTCAACACACCCCGGTCAATCATCTGCCACTCTTTACTGTGGTAAATGTCGTTCAGGTAGAGGGCTGTCTTTTCTTCACTGACGCCGCGGTTGCTGTGAAATTCATCCGGACGGAAGCTGATAAGGACATTTCCGACGTCGAAAACGATGTTTTTGATCTGCATTTCGGGCATCTGGCGGTCGCAACTATTTTGGCAATCGTCCGAAGAAGTTCTTTAGTGCCCGGTGGAATTTGTGTATGCCTGTAGGCTTGTGGTACATCATTATGCACTGA
This sequence comes from uncultured Rikenellaceae bacterium, assembly GCA_964446435.1. Taxonomy (GTDB): domain Bacteria; phylum Bacteroidota; class Bacteroidia; order Bacteroidales; family VadinHA17; genus SLNP01. Next base: position 10,939 of record CAYUOS010000066.1, read on the forward strand.
CCGGTAATAACGTTTATGCCGCTTCCGGCAAGCTCCATCAGGGCTTCTGGTGTGTCTGACATCTGCTGTATCCAGATATTCCTTATTCCCTTTTCCTTTGCCTGGCGAACCACTGCAGCTGTTTCGGGTTTCGCGGTAAGTACCAGCAGGGAGCTGACATTTGCGGGAAGGTCGGCGACCGACCGGTAGGCTTTGGTTCCCCCGATTTCGTCTGTATTCGGATTGACGGGAATAACATCGAGACCCTTGTCGCGCAGCTCTTTGAAAGCAGTGAACCCGAATTTTCTGGGATTGCGTGAAACGCCTGCGATGGCCACGGGGCCGCTGTTGAGGAACTCCTCGATCTGTTTCATTGTTGTCATGGTGGGCTATTTTTTTCTTGAAGTGGTGTAGAGAACGAACTGCCTGAGCGAGTCGTTGGCGTCGCCGGTGGGGCAGGTGTCGAGGATGGCAAGGGCCTTGTCGCGGTAGAGGTGCATCATCTCAACCGCGTAGTCGATTCCGCCGTACTGGTATACCAGGTCAACGACCCGTTTTACATCAGATGATGATTTCTTGCTGGTGCGCATGATTTTGAGAATCTCGTTGCGGGTGCTGCGGTCGCATTTCTGCAGCACGTGAATCAACGGGAGGGTGATCTTCTTCTCCTTGATGTCGTTTCCGGCGGGTTTGCCGGTAAGGCCTGTGGCCTCATAGTCGAGCACGTCATCGCGTATCTGGAACGCCATGCCGATGGTTTCGCCGAAAAGCTTCATGCTCTGAAGAATGTCTGCATCGTCGGTTACGGCTTTTGCGCCGCATTCGGTGCATGCTGCCGTCAGGGCGGCCGTCTTCATGCGGATGATTGAGAAATAGTCCTCCTCGGTTATGTTAAGCTTGCGTGATTTCTGAAGTTGCAGAAGCTCTCCCTCGGTCATGGCCTTGACGGCCTCAGAGACTATATCAAGCATATCGTACCGTCCCTTTTCAACGCTTATGAGCAATCCGCGGGCAAGCATGTAATCGCCTACCAATACGGCTATCTTGCTGTTCCACAGGGCGTTTATCGAGATAGCGCCCCTTCTTTCATGTGCGTCATCAACCACATCATCGTGTACCAGCGATGTGGTATGAAGCAGCTCTATGAGGGTGGCCGCCACGAAGGAGGGCTCGCCGACAGTTCCGTGAAGCTTCGAGGAGAGCAGCACCAGAAGGGGCCGCATCTGCTTTCCCTTCCTTCGGAGAATGTAATTCAGTATTATTCTCAGAAGGGGTATATTGCTGCGCATGGTATTGCTGAAATATTTTTCAAATTCAGCCATTTCCTTCTCTACGGGGCGCCTGATGCTGCTGAGTACCGACATGGCGGGTGATTTAAAGTCTCAAATATAGTAAATTAGTTTGCCTCTTTGCAAAGAGTGTCAATACAGTTCTGCCAGTGAAACAATTGTCGGCTGATGCTGTTCAACAGCTCCCGAAAAATCGCTATCCGAACATATTGATTAAATGTATATATTTACATTCGTTTAAAAACCACTTTTGACAATAAAAAGCAACGACATGGTATCTGAACTGCTTAATGAAGAGAGTCTTGAACGTGCCTCATCGATACTGAAGGCTATTGCGCATCCTGTCAGGATTTCGATCATTGGTTTCCTTGAGGAGGGTCAGAAGCTTTCTGTCACCGATATTTACAAACATCTCGGAATTGAACAATCGACAGCGTCGCATCATCTTGGCATATTGAAAGACAAAGGGGTCTTGCTTTCAAAGAGGGAAGGTAAGAACACCTACTATTACCTCAGGCATGAAAGGCTGCGGGAGATAATCACCTGCATAAACAGCTGCGGCCACTGACAATCATTCTTAAGCTTTTTCTTCTTCGTGGGGGAAGAACCTCTTCTGGAAGACGATTATAGCTATTACGCCGGTAGTAATCGCTGCGTCTGCTATATTGAAGACAGGCCTGAAGAAAATAAACTGCTCGCCGGGCTTTATCGGCGACCATTGAGGCCATGTGGTGTTAATAACCGGGAAGTAAAACATGTCGACTACCCGTCCCTTCATGAAGGATGAGTATCCGCCACCCTCGGGCAGGAAAACAGCGGGCTGGTAAAAGCTTTCCGAAAAGATCATTCCGTAAAAGAGACTGTCGATGATGTTCCCTACGGCTCCTGCAAAAATAGCGGCAACCGAAAGCACGAGGCCTGTAGGCAGATCCTTCTTTATCAGGGTTGACAGATACCATATAATTCCCACAGCAGCGACTATCCTGAACAGGGTAAGGATAATTTTCCCCATATCGCCGCCCATCTCCATTCCGAAGGCCATTCCGTTGTTTTCGATGAAGTGCAGGGTGATCCTTTTACCGATCAGGGGTATATCCTGGCCAAGAACCATTGTGGTTTTAACCCATATCTTGAGTATCTGATCGGAGATCAGTATTGCGGCTATCAGCATTGCTGCACGGGTTCCTTTTGACATAAGCTTTTCGTTCTTAATCAGGGAGCAAAGATAGAAAGATTGGGGATTTAAGATTTAAGATTAACGAATAACGATTTAAGATTTAAGATTTAAGGTGTGGGGTGTGGGGTGTGGGGTGTGGGGTGTGGGGTGAAAGGTGAGGGGTATGGGGTTAAAAGAGAAGGGCCCGAATAAACACCGGGCCCTGATCTGGTTTAAATTTCAGTTGTTTTTATATTTCAGTGGCTCGAGTGGAGAAGAGCCGGTATTTAGACGAAACCATCATAAGTGCTGCCAGAAGTGCGAACAATCCGATGTTTCCGGCAAGGTATGCATAGTCCTTAAGGGCCAGCAGAATGAAGATGAAGATATAGAGAGTCGAAAGCAAGCCGCTGATGACCACGACAACCCATCTCTTGTCAACCAGCGACCTGAAGAATGCCGTCAGCAGTCCGATGGTTGCAACAGAGGCAACCATGTAGGCGGGACTGAAGCCGATATGCTCGCTCAGCGCGCTAAGGAGGGAAAAGAAAAGTATCAGGGCAAAGGCGGTTAAGAGGTAGTAGAAGAGGTGGATCTTCACAGACGAGCGGATCTCAATTATAATCAGCACAAAGAACGTTACCAGAATAAAGAGGAGTCCATACTTGGCCGTTCTCTCAGCCTTCTTGTAGTGATCGACTTCGAGAATCAGGTCGACGCCGAATGCCTCCTCCGCGGGCTTGAAGCTACTTCCTGCCCAAGCTTGCGGGAAGCTCCTGTTGAGGTGGGTTACCATCCATGATGCAGTGAAACCGTCGGCAGTAATCTCTCTGTCGGCAGGAAGGAACTTCCCCTGGAATGACGGAGAGGGCCATGGTGAGCTGATTGAAATACTGGTAGTTTTGCCCGTTGGTGAGAAGAAGAGCCTTGCACTACCCTTCAATCCGAGTTGCAGCGAGAAGTCTGCCCTGAAGTTTACCGGGTCGACTCCCGACAGGCCTGTCGGAAACCAGATACCCCCCTTGAAGATATCTGTCTGAACCGGACCCGGCTCTGCTTCTGCCGTAAAATCAGCAAGGGAAAGTATAACCGATCCCTGTATTCCCTTGTTGTCTGATACCCCGAGAGAGACATAGGCCTGACTCCAGTCGTACCTGAACCCTGCGGTTCCCTCAGATCCTGTAGTTGTAAAATAGCCCGTCATATCGATGAGCGATTCGTAAACGACAGATTCATATATACCGCGATATCGCCTTTCGGGCTTTATAGTTGCAGAGGCGCTGAGCTTTTCAGGCAGAATATGCAGCGTTTCAGTTGCGACCCGTCCGTCAGAAAGCACCATGGTTCCCGGTATGTTCAGAACCGGACCGGTAATTGTCTGGGCAGAGGCCCACGATTCAGCGATCTCGTTTTTTGCCTGTTCGGCGAAGGCAGCCCGCTCCCTTATAACCTCTTTGACCATCTGCAGCGGTATAAGCAGCAAAAGACCCAGAAAAGCCAGGAATACCATTTTTAAGGCAAACGAATTAAGCCATCTTTCGATAATACTCTTTTGATTTTCCATTTTCTTGTTTTTGTTAATTCACTTTGAAATTCAAAGTATGTTAATAAAAAAAATTACTTCTTAAGCAGCAGTTGTTCGAGGGCCGTGATGTGTTCGCTGAAGCTTTCAGAGCCTTCGGGAGTGATTCTGTAGATGGTGTTTGGCTTTCTTCCGAGAAAGCGTTTTTCAGAGGTCAGGTACCCTGCCTCCTCGAGGGCCCGCAGGTGGCTGGCAAGATTGCCGTCAGTAACATCAAGTGTTTCCCTCAGGCCCGTGAAGTCCATTTCACTGTTTACAATCAGGACAGACATAATGCCCAGTCTGATCCTGCTTTCGAAGGCCTTGTTGAGATTCAGAATTATGTTTTTCATCTCCTGCTATACCTGAAATGCATAATGGAACCATAAAGAATGTGCAGCACCCCGAAACCAAACATCCAGAACCAGAGCGAATGACCCGGAAACACCAGGCATGCCAGTCCGGTCAGTATCTCAGCAACACCAAGCCAGTATATCTCTGCAAATGTAAATTTTGAAGCATTTATCAGGGCAACGCCATAGAACACAAGCATCAATGCCGCTGAGACATGGCCGGGAATAGTGCCGATTGTGAGCAAAATGAAGACTCCGCCAGCCGCCAGCGGAACGAGCAGGTTTATCAGAAGCCTTTTTGACGCAGGCGTCCACAACCTCTTGCCCTGCTTGTGCGTGTTTCTGACCGCAAAAATCAGGGCAACTGCCAGGGCAAGCACCAGAACGATGGCAGCATCGGCAACCAGCAGCCTCATTATTCGTCCGCCATCAGGATGGACTGTCAGCGACTCGCTGTAACCCTTCCCTGTAATCATGCTCGCCGGAATGATCATCTTTGCGGCTATTGCGCCTGCAATGGCTGTCAATCCCATGAATACCCCTGAAAGGCCGCTGATGGTAAGGAAGCGAGTTGACTCTTCCATTATCCTCTTTATGGCCCTGATATCCTCAAGATGGGTGTTGTTCTCGTTCATGATTCTGCTAGTATTTTAAAGTACTTTGAAATGCAAAGTAAAGTATTCCATTTTGTTTTACCAAATTTTTTGATGTCTTTCCTGAAAATACTTCCAAAACAGGAACATATTTATGGCTATATTGTTAATCCGTTTAATAATACCAACAGGCATGAAGGGAAAAACAGCAATTGTATTCGGTGCGACCGGACTGGTCGGTGGCGAGCTTGTTAAGGAGCTGGTGGCGGATAAGCGCTATTCGGCGGTGAAAGTATTTGTCAGGAGTGACTTTGATAATGGCGGAACCAGGCACACGGTATATAAAGTCAATGTTAGCGAAGTAGATACATATGCTTCAGAAACTCAGGGAGATGATCTCTTTATCTGCCTTGGAACCACAATAAGGAAGGCCGGATCGGTCAGGGCGATGGAACAGGCTGACCGCGACCTTCCGGCTGAGATTGCTGCCGCAGCCCTGAAGAACGGAGTAAAAGCAGTTGCCGTGGTCTCTTCCATTGGTGCCGATGCGGGTTCGCGGAATTACTACCTGCGCATAAAGGGCGAGATGGAGAAAAAGATTGAAGCCACCGGCTTCGAAAGAACAGTAATAGTACGACCCTCAATCCTTCTGGGAAAGCGAAATGAATTCCGCTTCGGTGAAGAGGTGGGAAAGGTGGTAATGAAGGTGTTTAGCTTTCTGCTGGCGGGTCGCCTTCGAAAATACCGCGGTATTCAGGCCAGCGACGTGGCAAGGGCAATGATCAGGCTGATCAACGACCGGCCTGACCCTGCTGCGATCTATTACGAGTCAGACTCCCTTTATACCCGATAAGAATTGCAGTAAAAGAGTAGGGGGGCGCTATTGTACCGGGGCATGATCGTTACGGGGCCCGATTGTACGAATGCGATTCCAAACTCGGTTTATATCTTTACCTTTTCCTTAATTACCTCATTGACAATATTATCAAAATTATTGAGGACGGTTTTATCTTTCTGGTTATAGATTGTGATTCCCTTTTCGGCCGCTTCGCCTATCTCCATTACCAGCGGAACCTGACCCAGCAGCTTTGTACCCAGCTCTGCCGCAAGCCTCACACCTCCACCGCTTCCAAAAATGAAATACTTCTCTTCAGGGTGATTTGCAGGGGTAAACCACGACATATTCTCAATAACCCCTATAACAGGAACTTTAAGGTCATCATTCCTGAACATGGAAGCTGCCTTGCGGGCATCATTGAGGGATATTTCCTGTAGTGTGGTGACAATAATACGTCTACCGTCGTTTATAGCGTCACGCAGGTCT
>CAYUOS010000067.1:0-1913 GCA_964446435.1 uncultured Rikenellaceae bacterium
TAATATCATTTCGGGATTGGAATCCTCATAAAAATCATAGGCAAGATATGAAGCTATTATCTCATTTGTCCATCTGTCGGGAGCCCGTGTAGCTGAAAGGTTTCGTATGAAGAAGTGTCCAAGTTCATGTACAGCACAGAATTTGAATATTGATCTTATCATCTCATCGGCGCTTATACCTTTCTCCTCCAGTTCCACATCCAGCTGCCTTGCGTAGTTATCTGCTCCATACAGAGTTTTGAATGCATCGTAATCCATTCCGGTATTCATAACAATCCAACCTGATATGTAAAAAACGTAACCATAGGGATTGATCTCATTCAGCCATTGCTCTTCATTAAAGACCACAAGCTTAACATTGAACTCTTTCGAGTATTTCTCCTCAAAGAAATCAATTGCTTTGGTTATGATCGCTTGAAGGTCTGAGGCATACTCCTTATACCCGGGGGTATAATAAGTGGGTACTTTTCCGGATATGAAATCCGGGTTTCTTTTGTGGATTAATGTATCCACCCTGGTCTGGGAGAGGGCATTCAATGTCAGGAGTAATCCCAATGTCAGAAGAAGCGACTTTGTTTTCATATTTTGATTCTGATTAGTTGGTACTTAACTTTTAAAAATAAAGGTACATAATCGTCAGAATCACGATATTTATTTCAACTGATTTATGAGTTGTATAACAAAAATATTATTTTTGTTTCGTAAAAATACGAAATGAGAAGGTGATGACCGTAATAACAAAGAAGTACACAGAAACACAGCAGAAGATAGCACGGTATACCAAGGCCCTCGGGCATCCGGCACGGGTTTTCATAATGGAGTACCTGGCCCGCAATACAACTAAGTGCTGCTACAGCGGTGATATGATAGAGGAGTTGCCGATAGCCCGTTCAACCCTTTCACAGCATCTGAAGGAGCTTAAGGATGCGGGTCTGATACAGGGTGAGATCAATCCGCCCTATATTAAGTATTGTGTAAACATGATGAATTGGGCTGAAGCCCGGCAACTGCTTACAAATTTCTTCAACATCAGATAATTATACGGAGCTATGGAAATAAAGATTCTCGGGACAGGCTGTCCCAAATGCAGGACCCTAGAGCAGATGGTCAGGAAGGTTGTTGACGACCACAATATCGACGCAACTGTCAGAAAGGTTGACGACATCATGGAAATAATGAAATACAATGTAATGGCACCTCCGGCGGTGGTGATTGATGAGAAGGTCGTGGTCAAAGGCCGTGTGCCATCTGAGAATGAGATAATTAAACTACTAACCAATAAATGAAACAGTCAGTTATGAAAAGTCTAATTAAATCCCTGGTGGTCCTGATGGTTTTTATCGGGATTTCCTGCAATGGACAGCAGTCAGCAAAACAGTCAGAAGCGACAGCAGCTACAGGAGAAGGTCCGGTTGAGGTAATCTATTTTCACGGAACCTCAAGGTGCGTTACATGCAAAACGGTAGAAGAGGAAGCGAAAACTAACATCGCAGCTTTGTATGCCGAACAGGTAAAAGCCGGTAAAATATCATTCGCGTCAGTAAATATCGATGAGCCTGAGGGTAAGGCGATAGCTGATCGTGTTGGTATCGACGGACAATGCCTTATGATCATTCAGGGTGATTACAAGGAGAACATTATCACTGACGGATTCATGTACGCCGTCAGACAGCCCGAGAAGTTCAGGGAGATAATGAAGGAGAAGATTGATCCTTTGTTGAAGAATTAAGAATCCGGTATCCGGTAATCGGTAATCGGTAATCGGTAATCGGTAATCGGTAATGACTTGTTATATAAGCCACTACGCCCTTCTACGCCACTACGCCCATATACGCCCATATACACCCTTCTACGCCCTTATCATTAACATATCCTAATCAAATTATAGTATATGGATTTACTGACATCCATTC
>CAYUOS010000067.1:2013-13568 GCA_964446435.1 uncultured Rikenellaceae bacterium
TATCATTAACATATCCTAATCAAATTATAGTATATGGATTTACTGACATCCATTCTTGAAAGCACCAGCCTGCCATGGGTTACGGCCCTGGTGCTGGGGTTGATGACGGCAATCAGTCCCTGTCCGCTTGCCACTAACATCACCGCAATTGGTTTTATAAGCAAAGACCTTGAAAATCGTAACCGGGTGTTTTACAACGGTCTTTATTATACTCTCGGAAGGGTCATTACCTATACCGGCATAGCCCTTATCATTTATCTTGGAGCCGATCAGTTTAAGTTCGGTGGCTTTTTCCAGAAGTACGGAGAGCGTATAATCGGACCGTTGCTGATAATCATCGGTATTGTAATGCTCGACCTGATAAGGATTAAGCTTCCCGGGATAGGAGCCTTCAATGCCCGGCTCGAGAAGCGTACAAAGTGGAGGTATATTGATGCGGTGCTGCTTGGAATTCTCTTTGCTCTGGCGTTCTGTCCTTACAGCGGGGTGCTTTACTTCGGGATGTTGGTTCCGATAACTGTTGCGAGTGCATCAGGACTATACCTTCCTGTTGTTTTTGCAATTGCAACGGCAATCCCGGTCATACTTTTTGCATGGTTCCTTGCATATACCGTATCGGGTGTCGGCAAGATGTATACCCGGATCAAGACCTTTGAAATATGGTTCAGGAGGGTCATCGCAGTTCTTTTCATAGCAGTCGGTCTGTACTATGTTTTGAAGATGTATATTCTCTGACTATGTTGAGCCTGCCTCACCGGACAAACCAAAACATTAATAATCAATTGAATTTAATCTCTGCACGGGAATATGGAAGCTAAGAAGGAGTTTAAGATACTTGCTGCAATAATTGTGGTTTTTCTTGCAGTTTACTTTCTGCCACTTGAGAGCCTGGCATTCAGAACAGCAATAGATGCTACCCTCGACCTTTCAAAATGGTACGCGCGCGAACATGTCGTTTTATGCCTGCTGCCTGCATTTTTGATAGCAGGGGTAATTTCGGTTTTTGTAAGCCAGGGTTCCGTAATCAAATACTTCGGTGCCAAGGCCAAACGGTGGGTAGCTTATAGTGTCGCAGCGGTTTCCGGAACCATCCTCGCAGTCTGTTCATGTACAATTCTGCCACTCTTTTCAAGTATTCACAAGCGTGGCGCGGGTCTTGGTCCTGCAGTGGCTTTTCTATATTCGGGACCAGCCATCAATATACTCGCGATAATTCTGACAGCCCGCATTCTTGGTGCAGAGCTGGGGGTAGCCCGGTTTGTCGGCGCGGTAATATTCAGTGTCGCAATCGGACTCTCAATGGCCTTTATTTACCGCAAGGAAGAAAAAGTAAAAGCTGATGAGCAGATGAACTTCCCCGATGTGCCGGAGACCAGACCACTTTGGCAGACCTCTTTCCATTTCTTCACCCTGGTTCTGATTCTAGTATTCGCCAACTGGGGGAGTCCCTCCTCAACAGATACCAGCAGCCTGTGGTATTATATGTGGTCGTACAAATGGTATATAACCGGAGCCTTCGGTCTGGCACTGGTATACTCTATGATCAGCATATTGAAGCTTCCGGCATGGCATGTTGCCGCCGGTGCAGTGCTGACAGCCGCTGCCGCAATTATTACCGGTAACCCGATTATTGCTATGGTAGTCGGAATAGCTACGGTTTCAGTAATTGCCCTGGCTGACAGGGAGGCCGTCAGTGATAACAGAGAATGGATATGGTCGTCATGGGGATTTGCAAAGCAGATAATTCCGCTTCTGGCAATTGGTGTTGTGATTGCAGGATTCCTACTGGGATCGACTCATGACGATACATCAATTCCAGGTATTATACCAAACAACTGGGTATCAGCACTCGTCGGCGGCAACTCGGTATGGTCAAATTTCTTCGCCTCTATAGTAGGAGCTTTCATGTATTTTGCCACCCTTACCGAGGTGCCAATAATTCAGGGCCTGATAGCCTCGGGAATGGGTAAAGGCCCGGCCCTGGCGCTGCTGCTCGCCGGTCCATCTCTCTCACTGCCCAATATGCTTGTAATCAGAGGTGTAATGGGCAACCAGAAGACACTGGTATATATCCTGCTTGTTGTGGTGCTTTCAACCATTGCAGGATTAATCTACGGATCTATTTAAATTATCCTTAAACAAGAAAACCCCACTCGCAATAGTCGCGTCTACGAAAAAAATATAACGTAATATTACGTTATAATAAAAATATGACGTATTTTTGCGTCATAAATGAAATATTCAGAAATGGCTAAGAAGAATTCAGGGAAACCGGCATTTGACAGGTCTCTGGTACAGCGGGCAAAGCTGTATAAAGCACTGGCCCATCCCGCGAGACTTGCAATACTTACCTACCTTGCTGAAATCAAGATTTGCATTACCGGCGATATAGCTGACGAGTTGCCGCTCAGTCGCACAACAGTCAATCAGCATTTGCGTGAGTTACGTAATGCCGGTCTCATCAGGGGGACAGTTGAGGGTGTCAGAACCAATTATTGTCTGAATCCGGAAGCAATTGAAGCGCTTCGCAGGGATTCAGATATGTTTCTTGAACAACTCGATGTTAAAATGATTATTTGCTAAAGTTTAAAGAATACCAATTCGATAACTATGAAGATTCTGATATTATGTACAGGTAATTCGTGCCGGAGCCAGATGGCCCACGGATTTTTGGAGTCGTTCGACAGCCGGATGACAGTTCGGTCGGCTGGAACCGAGGCTTCGGGAAAACTGAACCCGAAAGCAGTGGAAGCAATGAAGCAGGCCGGAATTGAAATCAGCCACCACACATCCGATTCGGTCGATATGTATCTGGACGAAGAATGGGACTACGTAATAACTGTCTGCGGCGGTGCCAACGAAAACTGCCCGGCATTTTTCGGAAAAGTCAAAAAGCGTCTCCACATTGGATTTGACGATCCGACCTACTCCACCGGAACCGATGAATTTATCTGGAGTGAGTATATCCGTGTAAGGGATGAGATAAGGGCGGCTTTCTATAAGCTTTATACTGAAGAGATAAAGCCACGATTATAGAATAGTGTATTAGATTGCAAATAGCTCTGAAATAAACATTAACGAAAAGATTTTTACCAATGAAAGAGAAGGAGATCAAAGCGATAGTCAGGGAAAAATACGGACAGATAGCATCACAGTCAGACAAATCATCCTCATCAGGATGCTGTTGCGGATCCTCATCCTCCTCTTGTTGTGGACCAGACTACACGGTTTTCAGTGAGAGTTACGACACTCTTGAAGGGTATCACGCTGAGGCTGACCTGGGACTTGGCTGTGGCATACCTACAGATTATGCAGGGATTAAAAAGGGGGACTCCGTTTTGGACCTTGGTAGCGGAGCCGGGAACGATTGCTTTGTAGCACGTGCACTGGTTGGTGATGAGGGTTATGTTACCGGACTGGACTTCACAGAGGAGATGGTTGAAAAGGCCAGGCAGAATACACTGAAGCTTGGTTTTGATAATGTAGAGTTTGTATATGGCGATATCGAAGAGATGCCTCTGCAGAGCAATGCCTTTGATGTTGTGATTTCAAATTGTGTGCTCAATCTTGTACCGGATAAGCAGAAAGCTTTCAGTGAAATAAGCAGGGTATTAAAGGCTGGCGGCCATTTTTGTGTCTCAGACGTGGTTGTGAAAGGAGTTATGCCGGAGAAACTTAGGAAAGATGCCGAGATGTATGCCGGTTGCGTCTCCGGCGCCCTGCAACTCGATGATTATATCAATCATATTGAAAATGCCGGTTTTAAGGATATTGAGGTGCACAAGATGAGAAGAATCGACCTGCCCCGTGAACTTCTGGCCGGTTATATGGATGAAAGCGATATTGAAGACTTCTTCGGTGAGAACCACGGAATCTTCTCCATTACGGTAACAGCCATTAAATAAATCAAATAGTGTATTATTTCTTAATAATTTTCAGAAATGGGAGACTCTGTTAAAAGTGCAGACCATGGCAGTAAGCCTAAGAAAACAATCGGGGTATTCGAAAAGTACCTCACAATCTGGGTGGGCCTGGGTATATTGGTTGGTGTTGGCCTCGGACTTCTCTTCGGAGATGGAATAGAGATTATCAGCCGGTGGGAGGTAGCAAGGGTGAACATACCGGTTGCAATACTCATCTGGCTTATGATATACCCAATGATGCTCCAGGTTGATTTTACAAGCATCAGGCAGATTGGAAAGAAGCCGCGCGGTGTGGTATGGACGGTTATAATAAACTGGCTAATCAAACCTTTCACGATGGCATTCTTTGCCTGGATATTCTTTTCAAAACTCTATTCAGCATGGATAGACCCGTCACTGGCGGGTGAATATATAGCCGGCGCAATAATTCTCGGGGCAGCACCATGTACTGCAATGGTATTCGTCTGGTCATACCTGACCGATGGCGATCCCAACTATACACTGGTTCAGGTTTCGGTTAACGACCTGATAATTCTGGTCGCATTTGTTCCGATTGTCGGCTTGCTGCTTGGAATAACTGACGTTACAATTCCTTACGACACACTGGTTGCCAGCGTTGTGATATTCGTTGTGATTCCACTCGTGGCAGGAGTCATTACCCAGCGCATTCTGCTGAAATCGAAAGGGGAGGAGTGGTTTAAGAAAGAGTTTCTGCCCAGGCTGAAACCTGTAAGCATTGTGGCACTGCTGGTTACCCTGGTGCTGCTTTTCGCCTTTCAGGGTCAGAACATTATCAATAATCCGCTGATAATAGTACTGGCAGCCGTACCACTTGTAATTCAGACTTACTTCATCTTTTTCATCGCCTGGTATGGGGGAAAGAGGCTGAGGCTTAACCACGCCGTCTGTGCTCCTGCTGCAATGATAGGTGCCAGCAACTTCTTTGAACTGGCGGTGGCCGTTGCTATAGCACTCTTCGGACTGCAATCCCCGGCAGCACTGGTAACAGTAGTCGGCGTCCTTGTCGAAGTACCGGTAATGCTCTCACTGGTAGCCTTCGCCAACCGCCGGAAATTTCCCGACTTCGGGTAATCCCCTTTATGGTTTGATCTTCTCAAACAGCGCCGGAAGTGTCGTTTGGTATATCTCCGCTATCTGAGCTTCTGAAGCGCCTATAGGTTTAACGGGTATAAGGTCAATAACCTGCTCAGGCTTCAGGCCATAGTCATACATTATTTCAACACCTGCTATCAGTGACTCCCTGATTGACATGGCTGTCTCCTCATCACTCAGTCCCATCTTCGGACCCAGCTTTCCAAGTTCAACCCACTGGAACCAGAAATAGGTCGGAAGCATGGCCGATAGTATTGCATAAGCCTCAAGCTTCGACTCTGCTACCTCAAAGGTATGTCCGAGCGGTGTCAGTAGCTCCATAATCACCTTCTTCGCTTCGGGGGTACAACCCGGAGCAATAGTCAGTGGATTGTAACCCCTGTTGACATAGGATGTGGCATTTGGTATAAGCCTGGCGATATTTTTCGTAGTTATTTTACCGGCGATCTTTTCGGCTGATATCTTCGGTGCCAGGGAAATAACTATGGAATCATTGCCAATATCGGCTGCAATCCTGTCAAGTGTTTCCATGATTACCGGAGGGTGAAGCGCTATGAAGACTACATCCTGTGATGCCACCGACTTAAGGTCGTTTGACACCTCAATAGCCGCAAACTCACTCTTCAGCTTCGCGACAACCTCGTCATTAATGTCGTACACAACCACTTTCTCCGGCATTACCTCTCTGTTTTTCCATGCCTTGAGGAAGATTCTGGTAATTCTTCCTCCTCCGATAAATCCTGTTGTTTTCATCTGTAATAGTTTTTTACACGTGAAAAAAATCATTTCGTTAATTGACGAAATAAAATTAGAATTATTAAATTGCATATGCAAATAAAGATTGAGCACACTGCACATGGCAAATGGAATGTTTGGGGTTCCTGACAGAAAACAGGGTGACAAAATAATCAGAAAATGAGCATAGAAGGCAGGATTGATGATCTCAGTAAGGCATTTGGATCTACGGGCTTCACCTCGGGTGGTATCAGGAACGTGACCCCGCGTCAGGCATTTGATCTGTGCAAGAAGGGCGCCGTTGTGCTGGACGTCAGGCAGCCCTATATGACTGTTTACAAGGTGACGGATGTACCGGTAGTGGTTTTCATTCCCTTCAATCAACTACCGGAAAGGACAGAAGAGTTAAAGAGGGAGAGTCATATTCTATGCATCGATTCGGTCGGATTGAAGAGCCATGATACCTGGCTGATGCTGAACGAGAGAGGTTTTAAAAATGTTCTTAATGTTGCCGGTGGCATTGTTGAATGGGAGAGGGACGGGCTGCCGCTGAAGATTGACGAGACAAAGATGCTTACAGGCTCATGTGCCTGCCAGCTTAAATCCAGAAGAAGATAAAAGATTTAAGATTTAAGATTTACGATTTACGATTAACGACTAACGATTTAAGATTTACGATTTACGATTTACGATTTACGATTTACGACTAACGATTTACGATTTACGATTAACGATATAAGATCTAAAATTTGCGGAACCTAACCAGTCCAGTTATGAGAAAGTCCCCTGTAGTTACACTATTTCTAATTGCAATAGCGGCGCTTTTCGTCATTACCCTGACGACACTAAGCAGGCTTAAGGAAGGTACGGTAATGCTTACCCACAACCTTGTGGCAAACACAGATGTCTGTCCTCCCTTCTTTCTTTACGATGAGAAAGGAGATCTTATCGACCCGGTGAACGGAATAAATGCCAATGCTCCCTGGTCTCCGAAGCAGACCTGCGGAAAGTGCCACGACTATGACCTGATAACCGAAGGCTACCATTTCCAGCAAGGCAAAGGCGAAATACCCGATGAAACCTATCTTGAGCGTTACCAGTGGGCTTCGCACCCAGGTAACTATGGCGGCAACTGGTGCTCTCCCGCTCCGTTGTACAGGTACCTGTCACCGAAGGAGAATGACAATCCGCGTACCATTGACATGACCTCGTTCAGTTTTATTACTGCCGGCTGCGGCGATTGCCATCCCGGTGGCGGCCCGGCTGAGTATGACCGCAATGGCAACAGATACGACCATTTTATGGAAAAAATGGGATATGAATCCGGAGGCAGGAATGATCTCGACGGCGATTACTACCAGGCACGATGGAGTGAGACAGGGGTACTTGAAGCGGATTGTATGATCTGCCACCTTCCGGAATACAATAACAATGAAAGGAAATCGCAACTTAAGTCTCTAAATTTCAGATGGGCTCCAACTGCGGGTACCGGTTGGGCAAAGGTCTCCGGCTCAGTTGATAAGGGTACCCCGGTGACAGTTACCTACGATCTTTCAAAATTCGGTGCCGACGGCAGGCTGTCACCAAATATAGTGAGGGAACCAAGGAATGATGCGTGCCTCTTCTGCCATGCGCAGCCAGGCTGGAAAAAGCGGGGTGCGAATTTCAGCGCCAGAACCGACGTGCACCTTAATTCAGGAATGAAGTGCGTCGATTGTCATGCATCAGGTTCAAGGGCTATTGATCCGAGGATAAACCAGCGTGAGGCCCACCAGTTTGCCAAGGGAGATGACCCGGGAGGACGGGTGCGCGACGATCTTGACAATACAGTGCTTAGCTGTAACTACTGTCACTCCAACGGAACCCTCGGGGCACCACTTGCCAGGCACACCTGGCTTCCCGACCTGCACCTTGACAAGCTTGCCTGTCAGACCTGCCATATACCCGAGAGAGTCGTAAAATCGGCTCAGGTACAGGCCAGCGATGTCTTCAATCCGGGAACCAAGATCTCTACCAAGGGGAAACACCTGTGGGTCTTCTACGGACCCGATATGCAATACTATAATCACTACGGGAATCTGGAAATGATGGGATACAGCGACAAGCCGACCGATCCGTTCCGACCTGTATATACCCTCTACAAGGATATGATTTATCCTGTCAACAGGGTTCACAGCGCATGGCCGGGGATCGAGGTGGAAGGAAAACCCGGACTGATGCAGCCCAAAATGGGCGACATCGTGAAGATGTGGGAGGACCATTTTGCAGATCCGGCAAAGTACCCGCTACTGGCCCTGATAAAAGATGATAACGGAG
Organism: uncultured Rikenellaceae bacterium; assembly: GCA_964446435.1. Classification (GTDB taxonomy): domain Bacteria; phylum Bacteroidota; class Bacteroidia; order Bacteroidales; family VadinHA17; genus SLNP01. Next base: position 10,101 of record CAYUOS010000067.1, read on the forward strand.
ATGGCATTATTGAGGTCAACAGGCCTGAAGAGATAGACGCCCTGATAGCCTCTGTTACCCTTATGCTCACCAGCACTAACTATCCGATGGAGGGCAAACGTGTTGTATGGGCCATGAACGACAGGGTCTATACCTCAGGAACAGAATACTATACGATTGATATGGAACTCTGGGAGGCATCGCCGTACGCCAACACTCACAAGTATAGTCACGATATCTATCCGGCTAAAGCTGCACTAGGCGCACAGGGCTGCATTGAGTGCCATTCTTTACAGTCGGAAATGTTTTACCGGCCGGTGGCAAAGTATCCGTTCGATGAGAATGGCAATACTGTCTGGGAAACCCAATACAGGCTTCTTGGCCTGAATGGATTCCTCACATGGACATCTGCCGTGAGGGAGCAATATCTGAAAAGCTTCCTCTATCCTGCCATACTCTTCCTGCTGCTGACAATAATGGTTTCGGTTGCTTGCCGGTTTCTTGCTGCGGGAAAACTACTGCAAATAACCAGTACCTGGCTCGTTCTGATCTATCTGGGCTTGACTCTGGTATTTGCACTGGTATGGCTCAGGCCCGATCTCAATTCCTACATTCTTCCTGACAGAAGGTGGCTCGATTCCAACCACTTCCTGATGGCGATGATCGGGTTTATAACCGGCATCTACGTTTTGCTGGATCTCAGAAAAGATGGGTTGAAAAAGAACTATCTGTATACTCTGACCTACTATCTTCTCGCCCTGGCAACGATTACCGGCTTTTTCATGCTGGCAGGTACAGATGCAATAATGAACCTCGTCAGGATATCCTACACTCTTTTTGAGATTACTGTAATCGGATTAACCCTTATAGGCATAGTTTACCTGGTAAAAAAACAATTTACCACTGTCGCTGAAAACAACACCGGTATGGCTAATTGATGCCCGCCGCAACTCACAGGGGTGCTTTGTGTACTATTAATATCCGACTCCTCCGGAGTCGTTAAGGTATCTTGCCGGGAGTCAGTATCCCACCTGGGTCGTTAAAGTATCTTCTAATAACCCCTATCGACCGCAGGGAGAACATCAAAGCAAATCTGACATCAGGTATCAGGTATCAGGTATCAGGTACCAGGTATCCCTGAAGCTATTACTTCCCGGGCTGGTACATCCGTGTGTAGGCCTTCATAAGGTCCTCCTTGTAGAACTGCACATCCTTGAATTTGCCGAGGGTGTAGTCTAGTGCCTGGTTGGTGAAGTACGGGGAGTCGGGATCGCCGCTGACACCGCCGGCCAGCGAGCTTTTTGCTGTTACCTTATCGCCGAATTCCACCACTGCCACGAAGCTGTTGCCACGGGTACCATAGATCCTTTTTGTTCCCGGGAACTTCGATGCGCCATAGGCAGCCAGCGAACCATGATTTGCCGATGCAAATGCAACGGGCAGACTGGGTTCGTTGTCATCAAACCTGCCGGCTATATCTCCCGTAAGCCTCTGGAACCTGTTTATCTCTCCCCACGGTGTCTGCCATGTTCCGAAGTCCTCGGTGATTGCATCGATGGCACGAGAGAAGGCATCAACAAGCTGCCTCTCCCTCGATACCGGAGCGGTTGCGCGTCCACCTTCAGCCCTTTGTGCACGGGCCGGTGACAGTGAGTAATAATGTGCAAGTGACATCGGTATTGACTCAACCGAGTAACGAAGATCCCAGTTACGCAGAGCCTCGATGGGACCTGCAAGCTTTTCCCTGACGGCGCGGTCTCCTTTTGCAACCACATCATAAGCAGCAACCAGTGCCGGGATATTTTGCTCAAATCCCGGGAGGTATGAATCGTATGCTGCATCTATCAGCCTGTCAAGGGTAAAGTCATTGCGGTCACGGAGTACCATAACTGCATGTATTCCACGGGCATTCTCTGAATCATATGCCATGTACCTGGGATAATCTTCCCTTTTCGGACTGTACTCCGCTGCAGCAGTAAATGGAGTAGAATTACAGTTCTGTATCCATCCGTTACCCGGATTCTTTATTATTATCATCTCATCCAGCTCGTGCAGTCCCTGCCATTCGGTTGCCGATGTGCTTCCGTCAACCACGCCTGACCAGTCGAACTCCGGATTCCTGCGGGGCATGAAGTTACCATGGTAGTAAACTATATTGCCGTCGGAGTCTGCATATACCGTGTTGTTCGATGAATTGGTGCGCAGCTCCATGGTCCTGTGAAACTCCTCGAAGTTGTTGGCCTTGGTTCTCATATAAGATTGGGTAAGGGCATCGATGTGTTCCACCATTAATTTTATTGCGACCCACTTGCCATTCTGCTCCCTGATAATCGGTCCGTGATGGGTGTAGTAGGCTGTTATTTCCCTGACTGACATTCCGTCTCCGTCTTTGTATGGAACCGGGATCACCTTCTCGATCATAGGCTTCAGCTCGCCATCGTAGAGGTAGAAGTACTTTCCGTCTTTCTCCTCAACGGTAATCAGGTAGTGGTCAATGACGTCGGCACGGCTTGATGTATGCATCCATCCGCAGTTTTCGTTGAAACCCTGGTAGATAAAGAACTGACCCCATGTTACGGCTCCGTAGGCATTGAGTCCCTCCTCCGATACCATCTTAAGTTCCGGACGGAAGTAGAATGAGGTATGCGGATTGATCAGAAGCATTGCCTTGCCCGTCTCGGTAATTGAGGGGGCGATTGCAAATCCGTTTGAGCCTGTTGGTTCCCACTCAACGACTTCGGGTGAAGCCTCTGCCATTTCAGCGAAAGCCGTGTTTTGCGGTCCGTAGAAGGAGCGCAACTGTGCCGTTGAAATGCTCTCTATATCGCCACCGATGCTTCCCTCGGTGAAGGTAAGGGCCATCCATGGTTCGAAGCGGGTCAGAAGCTTTGGTTTCACATCGGGATTGGTATATAGGTAGTAGTTGACCCCGTCGGCAAATGCATCCATCAGTTTCTGAAGCCATTTCGGACTCTCTTCATATTCCTTCTTTACCATCTCAGGATCTATAAAGAGCTTCATTCGGAGGTCGGTATATATCTGGCTCTCGCCTTCTACCTCAGCCATGCGGCCCATCGAGTTTATATAGTTCACCTCAACGCGGTTGAAGTCATCCTCGCACTGTGCGTATATCATTCCGAACACGGCGTCGGCATCTGTCTTGCCGTATACGTGTGCGACACCCCAATTATCGCGGATGATGGTAACATTTTTGGCGTGCTTTTTCCAGCGGGCCAGTTCGCGGCTGTTAGTGTCGCCGCTGCCGCAGGAAGTTACCATAATGGCAGTAATAGCCAGAATTACAAGGAGTCTGAGATTGTTGGTGAGTTTCATGGGTTATCGTTGTTTGGTTTGTTGCGAAGAGTTTTTATCACGATTCCAAATTTAAGAGGAAAAAACCAAAGAAGCCCGGAAAAAAGTGCGACCCTGCTATATAACAGTTTACGGTATACGGTATACGGTATACGGTATACGGTATACGGTATACGG
>CAYUOS010000067.1:13668-16544 GCA_964446435.1 uncultured Rikenellaceae bacterium
TAACAGTTTACGGTATACGGTATACGGTATACGGTATACGGTATACGGTATACGGGGTCCGGTGTCAGGTTGCTTGCGCTGCGCTCAGGGAACCGAGCGCAGGGAGATCATCAAAGCAAATCTTATATCAGATATCGGAAATCTGACGTCTGATATCCCCGGCTCTGAGCTCTGAGCCCCTTGTCGCCGCGGCAAAAATTGGCTACTCTGATTACTCCGGTTGGTTCTCTTTTTTCTGGAAGATGGTGGCGAGGGTGAGGCCTATTTCGTCAACTTTGCGGATTGATTTCAGCAGGGAAGGGTTGTTGTAGTCGATTCCGTCATTGCCATCGATGCCTGACTGCACAGGATAGATGAGAATAAAGCTGTTTTGCCTCAGGTACTCATTAAGGTAGAGAGGTATCTTCTCCATGATGTAATGGTAGGAGGGTTTATGCCTGCGGCTGAGGACAATTATTATATTATCGTCGGGTTGTACTTCGGGATTGATTGCAAGAAACTGGTCCCAGCGGTGGTGGTCGGTGAATGTGGCCTCGATATGGTGTTTATCGTGCACCTGCCTTAGAAGGCTGAGGGTTTTCTCCTGGGCGAAGAATATCATTGGTGTTGCCGTGTTACGGCCGATATTCCAGACGCGTGCAAGCCAGAAAGGGAATCCGGGTTCTTTCTCAGCGTTTGGCGGAATGAATACCATGTGCCTCTTTATGGTTGATATTGGCTGCGTTGGTTTATATACGAGGGTATTGGTGTTGCAGCAGGTGAGAATGCCTTCGGTAAGGTTTCCGAGGAATGATTCGCTGATGCCTTTCTTCTGGTGCAGGCCGAGGATGATGTCTGTAATCTGGTTCTCCCTGACGACTCCCGAGATACCGTTCACGACGTTGGTGTCGTAGCGCAGTAACTGGTTTATATACGTGTCGGCGGCTGCTCCGGTGGCGACCACTTTCTCAATTATTTTTGCGGCTCTTTTTTCTGCTGCAATGTCGGTACCAGGACTGCTGATTATGCTGAGGGCATGGATATGGCTGCGGTTCTCGCGCGACTTGATAATAAGGCTGAGGTTGGTGAGTTCCTCGGCGGTATCGGGATTGCTAACCGGTAACAGGATGTTTTCATTCTTATCCTCTATTTCGGTGTCGATTCCGGCTGACTCAAGGAGGGCTATCCTGGTGGCTCCCCTTTGTGTTTCGAACGATGCTATTGTACAGGTTACCAGTATCATTATGATGGTTCCGTTCAGGATTGCCTCGTTGAGGAGGCGGATCGGCTCACCTGTGTCTGTGTAGCCTGTGATTATGTTGTATCCTACCATTACTGCCGCCAGGGTGGCAGCTGCCTGTGAGTTGGTCAGTCCGAATATTATCCTTCTCTCATCGGCTGAGAACCTGAAGTTTTTCTGGGTAAGCCATGCTGCGAGGTATTTTCCGGTGGTGGCGACAACGGTCATTACTATTGCTACCCGGATTGTCTCAGGATGCGAGAAGAACTCCCGGTAGTCGATCAGCATTCCGACGCTTATAAGGAAAAATGGGATGAAGATTGCGTTTCCGACGAATCCGATGCGGTTCATCAGTGGCGATGTGCGGGGAACCAGTTTGTTTATGGACAGTCCGGCCAGGAAGGCGCCGATGATAGCCTCTATTCCTGCGAGCTGAGCCAGTACCGCTCCGAAGAAGACCATTACCAGTACGAAAATATACTGTGAAACCGGATCGTCATACCTTTTGAAGAACCACCTTCCGATTACCGGGAACAGGAGAATGATGATTGATCCGGCGATAAGGATTGATATTATGAGCCTGATCCAGAAGATAGTGCTCAGCTCCCCGCTGTAGGCCCCGACGATTACGGCCAGTACCAGCAGCGCCAGGGTATTGGTGATGAGAGTGCTGCTGACGGAGATGCTGACGGCCTTGTTCTTGAGTATTCCGAGTTTGCTGACTACAGGGTAGGTCATCAGGGTGTGCGAGGCGAACATACTTGCCAGCAATACCGATGTAGCTGTTGAGTACCCCAGAATCCAGATGCCGGTGAAAGTTCCTATGACCATCGGGATGCTGAAACCGTAGAGGCCCAGCACAGTGCTCTTGCCCGAGTGTTTTTTGAAATCGGCCATTTCAATTTCTAGTCCGGCCAGAAACATGATGTATAGGAGGCCCGCGGTTCCCGACAAAATAATGCTGCTGTCGCGCACCATGAGGTTGAAGCCGTGGGGACCGACGATGGCGCCGGCGATGATGAGGCCGAGGAGGTAGGGGATGCGGAGTTTGTTAAAGATGATGGGGGCGAAGAGGATGATGACGAGAATGAGGAAGAATTTGAGTACCGGGTTTGTGAGCGGCAGTGTGAGGTCGTATGTGGCCATCAGGATCGTCATCGGCGTCTTGTATCGCTGATGCAAAGATAGAAAAATGGATGGTATGGAACTCTTTTTGCCTGCTCAGGGGGGTACGACCTGATGTTTTTTTGAAGATAAACTCTTTGAATTTGATCCATTTTTCAATCAGATTGTTTTACTAGCCTAAACTATGCTGTTATGAAAAGAGTCGTTCTTTTACTGTTCTGCTTCTTTGTGATTGTATCGGTCACAAGCGCACAGTACTCTTCATACAAGAGTCAATATGATTACAGGACCTATAGCTACCAACCTGGAGATCCATATAATCCAACGCTGGCAGGTGTTGCATCTTTTCAGATTCCTGGTCTGGGACAGGTTATTTCAGCTGAAAGTGGAAGAGGTCTTGCTTTTTTTGGAGGGTATGTAGGTTGTATCGTTCTTTGGTCCGCAGGTTTTGCCAATTTGTCTAATGGAGGGTCTTCGGTGAACTCCGGGGTGGTGCTGGGATGGGCAAAGCGTGTGGTCCACATTTTTTCAG
>CAYUOS010000068.1:0-16007 GCA_964446435.1 uncultured Rikenellaceae bacterium
GTCTGCGATATTGTCTTGTAACGGTCGAGGTTCCTAATGTTTGCCGGCGACGATACCGCCAGCATATACTGGCGCCTGCCCTCCTCGCTGGGCCCGATATCGAAAATCTTTACGCGGTCAGAGGCAGCATCAAGCTTCTTGAAATAGGCCTCAGTCTGGGTGTAGGTAGCAAGGCAGTAATCATCGCCAATATTGAACCCGAAATGCTCCTTCGGAGTGGGCACAACCTGGGCTGATAACGACAATGCAGCTAATGACAGGATAATGATACCTGATAGGATTAGTCTGTTTCTCATAGTATTTACCGGTTAATTGTTAAAGTTAAGTTCTGGTCTGAATGGCTTGAACAGCCAATGCAACCGCCAAGGTAGTCAGTTTATTCGATGCCTTGTACAATGACAATATAATTTAAAAACATAAATGGATAAAATTGATAACCATCAATTGCTGGATGACTTTGATTACCGTCACAAAATTCAATTACTTTCATATCTTTGACCGATCTGAAATTGATGTCATGATCGAATTTAATAAACCACTATGAATCAAAGATTTGCAGTTGGCGTGGATGTTGGTGGAAGTCACATCAGCAGTGCGGCGGTTGAACTTTCCTCGGGAAAAATCATTAAGGAAACCCTCACAGAACGTGAAGTAGACAATCAGGCACAGCCTGCAGAAATAATTTCGGGATGGGCTTCTTGCCTCAGGGAGACCATTGGTCGCCTGCCTTCAGGCCGAAATATTTGCGGGATAGGATTTGCAATGCCCGGACCGTTCGATTATGTCAATGGAATCGCACTCTTCAAGGGAGTTCCGAAATATAGAAACCTTTACGGCTTAAATGTCGCAGATGCAATACGCAGTTCTCTTGAGCTTTCCGAGGAATTCAAAATCAGGTTTATAAATGATGCCTCGTCATTTGCCATGGGAGAGGCCTGGGCAGGAAAAGCAACCGGTTCAGGGCGCTCTGTATCAATTACGCTTGGAACGGGTTTCGGTTCTGCATTTATCGAGGAACTCACCCCGGTTGTTGATGGACCCCTGGTACCCGAGATGGGCTGTGTATGGCACCTTCCGTTCGGCGGCTCCATTGCCGACGACTATTTCTCAACCCGCTGGTTTATAAATGAGTATAAGGCGATCTCAGGCACTGAGGTCAGCGGAGTTAAGGAGCTGGCTGAGAGAGCGGTTGCTGACCCTGAGGCTTCAGCACTCTTCGACAGGTTCGGAAGGAACCTGGGGCATTTTCTCGCCCCGTGGCTGACACGATTCGGCGCAGAAGTGCTGGTAATTGGCGGTAACATCTCCAATGCCTGGAACCTTTTCGGTGAGGCTGCCCTGGAAAGCCTGGCCACGGAAGGCTGCACAATTCGTGTTGAAATTTCGGAACTTAAGGAAGACGCAGCACTGCTGGGGGGTGCATTCCTGTTTGATGACGATTTCTGGAAGTCTGTACAACATGCACTGCCACTGATGTGAGTTGATGAATGATAATCATAACCAACAAGATATACCAATGAATAACAGAACAAACTACGGAGTACTATTACCGGTACTTCTCTCATTCTTTGTGATGAGTTTTGTCGATATGGTCGGAATCGGTGTCGACAGGGTAAAGGCAGATATGAACCTGAGCTCGTCGGTAGCCCAGCTCATTCCCTCGGCGGCTTTTCTTTGGTTCCTTCTGCTATCGGTACCTGTTGGAATCATACAGTCGAGGATTGGAAAAAAGGTAATGCTGAATTCAGGCATGCTGATTACTGCCCTGGGAATGGTTCTGCCATTTCTTGTCTATAGCTTTCCGATGGTGCTGGCCGGCTTTGCCCTTCTCGGAATAGGAAACACAATAGTGCAGGTATCGGCAAACCCTCTTCTGGTTGATGTTGTACCCGGTCACAGGGCTTCAAGTTTCCTTAGCTTTTCACAGTTTGTAAAGGCCATAGGCTCAATGATAGCTCCACCTCTGGCAGGCTTTCTGGCTGCAAGGTTCGGCGACTGGAAACTGCTTTTCCTCGTTTTTGGCATTGTTTCAATACTTTCGGTATTATGGCTCTCATCTGTCAGGATTGCCGAGACTCCTTCAGAAGTAAAGGCAACGGCTCTCACAGCCCTGAAACTGCTCGGGAATTCTTTCGTGCTTGTAATGGTATTGTCAATATTTGTTGTTGTTGGTGTCGATGTCGGTTTCAATTCAAATTCGGGCCAGTTTCTGATGCAGCGTTTTGGTTTCTTACAGGAGGCCGCTGAGTCTGGCAGAAGTGTCTATTTCCTTGGACGTATGACCGGAACCTTCCTCGGAGCATTGCTTCTTACCAGAATAGCATCGGTGAAGTTTTACAGGTGGACAGCGGTACTCGGAATAGTATCATTCGTTGTACTCATCATTTTACCGGCAGGAATAGACCGTAAGGCTGTATGGACCCTGGTATTTATTACCGGTCTTGCCGTTGCCAACATCTTCCCGCTGGTCTTCTCTATCACAGTAAGAAAATACCCTGAGCGCAGCAGCGAGATATCAGGACTCATGATGATGGCAATAAGCGGAGGAGCGGTCTTTCCATTGCTAATGGGCTGGATAACAGACATCAGCAACGCAAGTTGGGGCATGTCGGTGATGGTGGTTTGCATGGTACTACTTCTCGGTTCAGCAATTATGGCACAGAGCAGTAGATTTCAGATTTCAGATTAACGATTTCAGATTTCAGATATCAGGTTGCTCCCGTACGGTCGCGAGCTCGCTGCGCTCGGTTGCTCTCGTTCGGTCGCGAGCCCGGCCAAGGCCTCGGTTAACGGTTTCAGATATCAGGTATCACTCATGATGCCTGATACCCTTTTTCCATATTTTAATATTCTTCATTGAAATTTCATTTTTGAATTTGATTATTTGCATTTACCGCAGGGATAAATAATTATTCGTGTCTATTTGTAAAAATACATTTTCATATGCGATTGAAAAGAAACATAGCTGTCAGCGAATCAGGCTTCCTATTCGATCCATCGACAGGCGAGTCTTATTCGCTTAATGATCAGGGTGTCGAGATACTGAACATGCTTAAGGAGAACAAAACCTCTGCAGAGATTACCGAATATTTCGTCAGCGAGTATGAGGTTGACAGTGACGACTTTGAACGTTATCTGGTTGATTTCACGGGTATGCTGAAACAATTCAGACTGGTTGAGGGTGATGAATAAAACAAAAATTACAGTTGCTGTCACCGGTCTGAACAATACTGACAATCCCGGACCAGGTATACCGGTAATCAGATCGTTGCGTGAATCAGAGATATTCGAAACGCGCATTATCGGCCTGGCCTATGAAAACCTCGAGCCGGGTATCTACATGAAGGATCATGTCGACAGGGTGTACCAGATTCCTTACCCGTCAGAAGGATCCGATGCCCTGATAAACAGGGTGCTGAAGATACACGAGAAGGAAAAATTTGACCTTGTCATTCCCAATTTCGATGCCGAATTACTGGCCTTCATGAAGTCGGCAGACAGGCTTGCGGCAAAAGGAATTCGTACCTTTCTGCCGACACTCAAGCAGTTTGATGAAAGGCATAAGGCCAACCTGCCCGATTATGGTAGCAGGTATGGCGTGTCGGTTCCACGTGGCAGACCCCTGACAGGTTTCTCCGATCTGGCCAATGTAGAGGAAGAATTCGGATATCCGGCAGTAATCAAGGGTAAGTTCTATGATGCATACGTGGCCTATAATTATGAACAGAGCGCCGTTTACTACAATAAGGTGGCAGCCAAATGGGGTTTGCCGGTGGTTGTCCAGGAGTTTATAAGGGGAACCGAAGTCAACGTTATTGCGCTCGGTGACGGAAAAGGCAATACTATCAGTGCCGTTCCGATGCGAAAGCTTTACATCACCGACAAGGGCAAGGCCTGGGCAGGCATTACACTTGATGATGAGAAGATGCTTGACCTGACACGCAGCCTGATAGCCAAGACCGGTTGGAGGGGAGGAATGGAGCTGGAGCTGATACGCACCGATAAGGGGGAGTTATACCTGATAGAGATCAACCCAAGGATACCGGCGTGGGTCTATCTGGCTGTGGGAGCAGGACAGAACCTTCCCGAGGCATTGGCAAAACTGGCATTGGGAATTGAAACCTTACCATTTGAAACCTACAGGACAGGAGTGATGTTCATCCGTTACTCCTACGATCTGATTAAACATATCAGCGATTTTGAGAAGCTTACCATGGAAGGTGAATTATAATTTTAATGAAAGCACTATGAAAAAGCAGTTTGAGCGTCCTTTCATCAGGAAAATCAAGGCAGGCGTACCGAGTAAATTCGGTATGGCCGTACATAATGACCCCATTACTCATATTGATAATGTTCCGGTTGAAGAGATGACAGGACATTACGGTTCTCCACTCTTTGTAATATCAGAAAGGACAATAAGAGAGACCTTTGCAGAGGCAAAGTCCGCATTCGATACACGTTACCCGAAGGTAAGGTTTGCATGGTCTTACAAAACCAATTACCTGGATGCGGTCTGCCGCATCTACCATAGTGAGGGTTTATGGGCAGAGGTCGTCTCGGGCTTCGAGTATGAGAAAGCCCTTAGGAACGGGGTAAAGGGCAATGAAATAATCTTCAACGGGCCGGAAAAAAGTGATGATGATCTCAAAAGGGCTATTGAAAATGACTCCCTTATACATATTGATCATTTTGATGAGCTATACTCATTATCGTCAATAGCAAAGAAATCGAAAAAGAAGGCAAGGGTAGCTATAAGGGTAAATATGGATACAGGGGTGTACCCAATGTGGGACCGGTTCGGGTTCAATTACGAAAACGGTGATGCCTGGGATGCGATAAACCGTATAATGCTTGACGAGTATATGCATTTCACCGGGCTTCACACCCATATTGGTACTTTCATGCTGACAACGGAGGCATACAGGATTGCTGCATCGAAACTTTGTGACCTCGCCGTCAGGACACAAAAAAAGCACGGTAAGGCTGTATCCTACATCGATATGGGAGGAGGCTTTGCGTCAAGGAATACACTCAAAGGAGCCTACTGGCAGGGAAAGGACACTGTTCCCTCGTTCGATGATTATGCTGAGGCCATCACAAGTGCTGTTATCAACTCAGATATTCCTCCTGAGAACCTGCCTACCCTGATACTCGAAACCGGCAGGGCGCTGATAGATGAAGCAGGTTACCTGATTGGCACCGTGCTGGCCAACAAACGCCTTTCCGACGGCAGACGCTCAACAGTTGTTGATACCGGAGTGAATATACTCTTTACATCATTCTGGTACGACCATGAGTTTCATCCTGCCAGGGAGACCTCCGATCATCTCGAGGAGACAACTATGTACGGACCTCTATGCATGAATATTGATGTTGTGCGTGATGCAATAGCCTTTCCTCTTCTTAAGAAAGGAGACAGGTTTGTGGTAAAAAGGATAGGGGCATATAATATGACGCAATGGATGCAGTTTATTACATACCGGCCAAATATCGTTCTGATTGACATGAATGGAAAGACCCATCTGGTAAGAAAGGCAGAGACACTTGAAACTGTAACCTCAGCAGAGATTGTGCCTCCACATCTTACAGCAGCAGGTAAATAAATATTCATTATGAATATGGCGACAATGGCAGGCATCAAGGAAGATGTAAAGTTCACACTTAAGGGTATTATGAGGAGTTACTCACAGGTATTCTTCTCAGACCATCTTCTGTTCGCCGTCATTCTCCTGCTCGTTTCATTTATTGACCTATATTCAGGCATTGCAGGTCTGGTTGCAGTATTGACAACCTGTGCGGCAGGTTCCCTGATAGGATTTGACCGTAACCAAGTGGCAGCAGGAACATACGGTTTCAACAGTTTTCTTGTAGGCATAAGCATCGGAATATGGTTCCAGCCAACACTTCTGCTTTATGTAATTATTGTCCTTGCCTCAATTCTGACCCTCTTCATATCGGTATCTGTCAAGGGTATACTGGCAAAATACGGCCTGCCATTTTTAAGCCTCCCCTTTCTTTTCGGAGCCTGGGTACTGACACTGGCGTCTCGGGAACTTAGTTTTCTTGGAATAAGCGAAAGGGGAATCTATACATTAAACGAAATGTATACCCTGGGTGGCAGCAGGATGGTTGATCTGTACGAATGGTGGAACCGTCTGGAATTTGCCCGGCCGGTTAAGATATACCTCCAGTCGCTTGGAGCTATCCTGTTTCAGTACAATACCTTTGCAGGAGTTCTGATAGCCCTCGGCCTGCTTATCAGCTCACGAATAGCCTTTACTCTTTCACTTCTGGGATTCTTCACCGCCTACTACTTCTACCAGTTCGCCGGTGCTGAGATTTCTGATCTGAACTACAGTTATATAGGGTTCAATTATATACTGACTTCAGTAGCTGTCGGGGGATTCTTCCTGGTGCCTTCGGTACGTTCATACATCTGGACAGTAGTTCTGGTCCCTATCGTAGCCCTCATTACCATAAGCCTTTCCTCGGCACTAAGCGTTTTCTATCTGCCTATTTATGCGCTGCCTTTCAATATAGTAGTATTGCTATTTCTCTATGCTGTGAAATTCCGGACAAGGAATATCAGGGGGATGGCAGAGGTTATCTTTCAGCAGAACTCACCCGAAAGAAACCTCTACGCCTGGGCAAATGATCAGTCGAGGTTCAGACATGAGATTATTCCGCTCAGGTTTCCCTTCTTTGGTTCATGGTCGGTTTCGCAGGGACATGAAGGAACCCATACACATAAGGGAGAGTGGCGTCATGCCTGGGATTTCATTATCACTGACAAGAACGGGAAGCAGCATCGCGGCAAGGGCGATTACGCTGAAGATTACTTCTGCTACGGCAAACCTGTTACAGCTGCGGCTGATGGCATTGTGGAGATGATCATCGACGAGGTAGAGGATAACCCCATAGGCGATGCAAATATCAAGGAAAACTGGGGTAATACAGTAGTAATAAGACATGCAGAGAGTCTATTTACTTCAGTAAGCCACCTGATGCCAGGCTCGGTAAAAGTAAAAAAAGGAGAGAGGGTTAAGTGCGGCGATCCGATAGCCAGATGCGGTAATTCAGGCAGATCTCCCTATCCTCATCTCCATTTTCAGGTTCAGGGGTCTCCATATGTTGGTTCACCAACGGTAAGTTACAGGATTGCTAACTATGTCGAACATTCTGAAGAGGGGCCCCAACTGGTAAGCTATGGAATTCCGAAGGAAAATGAACTGGTTTCAAATGTTGAGACTAATAATTTGCTTAAAAACGCCTTCAGGTTCATTCCCGGAAGAGATATCTGCTTGATGCCTGCCGGTGGCGGCCGAAAAGCAGAATGGGAAGTTGCAACATCTGCTTATAACTATCAGTATATAAGATGTAAGGATACAGGGGCAGTGGCATGGTATAGGTTCGATGAGAGTATGTTTTACTTCACCCACTATACAGGATCAAAGTCATCTCTTCTGTTTCAGTTTTTTATGGCTGCCTATAAGGTGCCCATGGGCTACTACAAGGGATTTGAGATAACCGACAAATTGCCCGTAAATATGCTTTTCAGCGGTCCGCTGCTGTGGCTGCACGATTTCACAGCTCCCTTCCATATCTACCTTAAGCCTGTTTTCAGGTTGCGGTTTAGCGATTCTGCTTCAGACCTTGAACCCGTTGAATTGAAACTCGGCACTGAGCTGACCAGGCAGATATACAGCAGAAAACTTTCTGAGAAGAGATTCGAGATTACCCTTGATGAAAAAGGAGTATCGGTATTCAGAATTCATGATATCAAAGGCGTAAAAGAGTTTATCAGATGCGAACAATAATCATTGCATTGATATTATCGCTGCCTGGCAGTATTACTAATTCTCAGGAACCCCGGGGATACAGGTTTCACGACAGCCTGACGTACAATCTCTATCAGGAGGCCAGATGGAAAGAACTGACTGTGGCAGCCAGGGAGGCATTGTCGGAGGGACATGATTATTACTACATGAGAATGAGATACGGTATAGCCTTGTATGAGCGATCGTTATACTCTGCAGCAGAGAGGCAGTTCAGAAAAGCTCTTGGTTACAACGCTAACGACCCGGTAGCAACAGAATATCTTTTCTACTGCCGGTTACTTTCCGGTGAGTTTGCCTCCGCTTCCAGAACCCTTGCCCTTATGACACCTGAAAATCGGGAAAGGGTTCTCAGGGAGAGCCGGATAGCAAAAAACACAGTGTGGTTATCATTCTACTTCAATGATTTTAACACCGGGGAGATAGTTTCTGATCCTGCATCGTTCTTTACAGACAACGAAACAGGCACAACGACTGTCACCACAATGCTTACCAATCCTTCAATATCGATGTCTCATGTGGTAGCTGACGGAGTCTATTACACACACTCTTTCAATAACATAACCAAACGAAGCTTGCTTCATTATTATGACGGAACCAGAACAATAAATCTCAACGACCAGAAGGTTCTCCAGAATCAGTATTATGGTAGTCTGACAGTCTCCGGGGCAGGTGGTTTCAGCTTTCGTCCGTGGGTTCATCTTTCACTTACTGTATATGATTATATTCTTAGGGGAGGAAGTATGTCTCCGGGATTCTATACTGTAGTACGCGGCAATACTATTCACTATTCGGCAGGGGCAAGCCTGAGGCAGCGCACCGGATATTTCGCCATCGATGCCTCAGTAGCGGCAAACGGATTTGGTTATGGTACAGCCCTTCAGGGGGATGCGGGTGTCGTTTTTTACCCGTTTGGCAACAGTAGGTTATACGGAGGGGGCCGTATAACGGGAGTTCTGCAGTCCGGAGACGATTTTCGCATGATTCAGCCGGTTTATACTCTTACGACAGGTTTTTCTTTCCCCGGATTATTCTCAGCGGAAGTTACTGCAATAAACGGCAGCCTCAGGAACGTCTCAACATCCAATGGCCTCCACATTTTCAATAGTCCAGACTTTATTACCAGGCGTTTGCTGTTAAGCTTTTCTGTACCACTGGGAGGTAAGTCGGGAGTGATGCTGTTTGCAGGGGGAGGCCTTAACCGGCATAATACAGCCAGGTATTCATTTGACAACATTATCGCCGTGGATCAGATTACGGAATACAGTAGTTTTAATATTAATGGAGGAGTATTATGGAATTTTTAGTGAAACTATCGGTTATTGCATGCTTTATTGCTATGTGCATGCCTGCGGAGGCATACGGTCAGACTGATTTCAATGCAACGAGGGATGCCTTCCAGAGGAGCTATATCCAGGAAGCCACTGGTGAATATATAGCAGCGATTAATTCACTCAAGTCAGTTTATGATGAGAAATCCTATGAGATCAATTTGCGCCTTGGCTGGCTCACCTACCTCTCGGGAGCTTTCACTGAATCGAAAGCATACTACTTAAGGGCAATTACGCTGATGCCCTACGCAATAGAATCTAGACTGGGATTTGTCTATCCTGCCGCTGCAATGGGCAACTGGTCAGAGGTTATTGCCCAATATGAAAAAATACTCGAGATTACTCCCAACTATTCATTAGTACTGCACAGGCTTGGACTAATCTATTATGGCCGTAATGAATTCGAAAAAGCCCTGAAGTATTTCGAGAAGGTGGTCAATCTGTTTCCCTTCGATTACGACGGCCTTACAATGCTGGCATGGACGCACTTCAGGCTGAACAATACCAGGGAGGCAAGAGTGCTGTTCCAGAAGGCACTGCTGAATACACCCGGGGGAAGCTCAGCGCTCGAAGGCCTGCAATTATTAAAATAGCGCAGAGCGCAGAGCTCAGAGCGCAGAGCTCAGGGCGCAGAGCTCAGGGCTCAGGGCTCAGGGCTCAGGGCACGGGGCAGTAGATATCAGAATTCAGATTAACGATTTAAGATTAACGATTTCAGATTAACGATTTCAGATTGCCTCAGACGGTCACGGGCTCGACCAATGCCTCGGTTTACGATTTACGATTTAATGGTTACTTCCGCTGGTTGCCGGAAAAGCCGGGGCATCAGCTATAGATTTGGGGTCTGCTGTAAAGGCTCCCTCTTATTAAAAAAAACAGACTAAAATACTATCTTTGAATAGTACCAAATTCTGTTTTGTGTAATGAAAAGACTCTTTCTGTTAATTACTGCAACAGCAGTGCTGATACTGGTTTCTTCAGATATCCTTGCCCAGAGGTTTCACAAGTCTGAATACGCGGGCCGTCGAGAAAGACTGATGGCACAGCACAATGACGGGCTGATAATAGTGATGGGAGCTGCCGCCCGTACCGATTACTACAGGTTCTTCCAGAACAACAACTTCATGTACCTGACAGGTGTTGCCGTTCCTGATGCATTTCTTGTAATCGACCCCATGAAAAGAGAGTCGATTCTCTTTGCCAACCTCACCGAGTTCATAGTACGTGATTGCGGTGAGCCGGTTGAACTTGCAACTAACCCTGTCGGGTATACAGGCCTTACCGATGTCAGAAAACCCGATCAGTTTGCTCCTTACCTCGAGGAGAAGTTCAAAACGGTGAAGAAATTCTACACCTGCTTTCTGCCTGAAGAGCTTCCGAGGGAATGCAGCAATGAGAAGCTAAGGACATTGAACCGCATAATGGTTAATAATGAGTGGGACGGCAGGCCTACACGTGAGATGCAGTTTGTTGAGAACCTCAGGCAAAGGTTCGCCGGGGTTGTTGTCGATGACTGCAGCAACGCAATCCATGAGCTTCGCGTAATAAAAACACCGGCTGAGATAGAACTGCTAAGAGAAGCAGGCAGGATTGGGGTGCAGGCTCATCTTGAGCTTATGAAGGCTACCAGACCCGGAGTAACGGAGCGCGAACTGGCGGCTCTGTTCGAATATACATGCAGACGGCTTGGGGCACAGGAACTGGCATACAGCACAATCATCTGCACTGATTTAAACCACACAAACGTTCACTACCATATCTATGACCGCACTCTCGCTGACGGTGATTTTCTGGTGGTCGATGCAGGTCCTGATCTCGGCTACTATGACATTGATATTACAATTTCGTTTCCGGCCAACGGTAAGTTTACCCCCCGCCAGAGAGAGATTTACGAGGCTTCACTCGCAATTCATGAGACGAGCCTGAAGGTCTTCCGACCGGGTATCGACAGGGTTCAGGCAGAAGTTGAAATAGCAGAGATACTTACAAAGCAGGGATTCGACATGAACTCTCCTCTGATGAAGGCGTTGAGAGCCGGCTTCGGTCACTATGTCGGCATGGCCGTCCACGACGTTGGAGGGTCACCAAAGGTGCTCAGACCGGGTATGGTAATTGCCAATGAACCATATACTTTTTTCGCCGATGAAAACCTTGGGGTACGTGTAGAGAACACCATCCTGATTACCGAAACGGGCTGCGAAAACCTCACCCCGGGTTTGCCGAGGACAGTGGCAGAGATAGAGGCGTTTATGAAGAACAGGTAGCTGCAACTGCATGGGTTGTCTCCAATAAATTTGAACAAAAAAAAAGAATCATACGATTATGAATGAAAAGAACAGCAGGCGTAATTTTCTGAGGAAGACAGGCGCAGCCGCATTTGCATTGACGGTAATCCCGCGTCACGTGCTTGGAGGGCAGGGCTATACCGCTCCAAGTGACCAGTTGACAAAGGGAGTTATCGGAGTAGGAGGTATGGGTCGTGGTCATTTCGGCTATGAAGGAACCAGGCTTCTTGCAATATGCGATGTAGATTCTGTACACCTTGAAAAGGCCCTAACAATGGCAGGTCCGGGAGTAAAGGGATACCATGACTTCCGGGAACTGATAGCAAGACCCGATATTGACATTGTTCACATTGCCACCCCGCCTCACTGGCACGGCATTATGGCCACAATGGCAGCCGAGGCCGGGAAGGATATCTGGTGCGAGAAACCGATGACCCGTACGATAGGAGAGGGCAAGAGGCTCGTTGAGGCAGTGAAGGCCAACGGCAGGATGTTCAGGCTTAACACCTGGTTCAGGTTCAAGGATCAGTTTTACGGTCTTGGAACGACAGCGAGGCAGCTCAAGAAAGTCATTGATTCGGGAGTACTGGGCTGGCCGCTAACGTTTACAGTTAGCGGAGTCACAGGCTTCGACTGGAAGTTCTTCTGGAGCGGAGAGCATAACCTTGCACCACAACCTGTTCCACCAAACCTCGATTATGAATTCTGGTTGGGCCCCGCCCCCTTTAAGCCATACAACGCTGAAAGAGTGCATTCAAAATTCAGGGGGTACTGGGATTATGACGGTGGTGGCCTTGGAGATATGGGCCAGCATTACCTCGATCCGGTGCAATACCTTCTCGGAAAGGATGATACGAGTCCGGTCTATGTCGAGATTGACGCACCCCAGCAGCACCATGACGCAGTGGGTTCGTGGCGTCGAATCACATATACGTACGCTGACGGCTGCCGGATAATCCTCGACGGTGAGAACCGTGACAAGGATGCAGCATACGTTGAGGGTCCCGGCGGAAAAATCTTCCGCGGATTCAAATCTGATATAAAGGATTTCGACAGGATGGTCAGGACTCTCCCTGAGCCAGAGCGCCAGATTACCTTCTTCACCGAATCGGTAAGGACCCGTCGCAGGTTCGCCCTTAATGAGGAAAACGGCCATCGCTCATGTACCATGGTAAATATGGGCATAGTAGCCCTGAGGCTGGGGCGGAACCTTAGATTCGATCCGGTAAGCCAGCTGTTCATCGGCGACGAGGCGGCAAACAGGTTGTCAGACCCTCCTATGCGTGGGGAATGGATTTAGAAGGGGTATCAGGTACCAGGTACCAGGTACCAGGTATCGGGTATGCTCCCGTTCGGTCGCGAGCTCGCCCGGCAAGCCGGTCTCGGTTCAGGTATCGGGTTATAGAATAAGGTTTTATAATAAAATATAGATATGAAGATTTTAAGGATGTTAATTGTTGTTCTGGTCGCTCTTTCTGTTGCAGGGCCTTTGTCGGGTCAGGATGTAAGAACAACTGAAACCAGGGTGGCTGACCTGCTGGCCCAGATGCCAGCGAGGGACAATGAATCGGCGGCACAGTATATGGATGCCATGTACGCTCTTGGCAACGCAGGATTTGACATGATCTGCCGGCAGGTGGTACCTGCGGGCACCGGTAATGACACACAGGCCCGGGTTGCAATCGAGGGATTGTCAAGGCATCTTTCTGCAACCGGAAATGATCAGAGACGGGCTGTCTGGGAGAAGAAGCTGCTGGAGTGGATCATCGGAAGCAATGACGCGGAGGTGAAGTCTTTCTTCATAAGCCAGTTGATTTATATCGGTTCGGATGAATCACTACCGGTTCTTAAAGCGCTCATAGGCGACAGGCAGAACTACCAGGCTTCAATTTCTGCCATTACCGCCATTGGAAGCAATGCTGCCTCCGAAGTGCTGCTGCAATCCCTTGGCGCAGAGTACTTCTTCGCTTCGGCAGAGGTGCTCAACGGCCTGGCAGCCATGGGTTCCAAAATGGTAACGAAAGAGATGCAGGCCCTTGCTACATCGGATGATGATGCTGTGAGAGCGGCTGCCTACAGGGCACTGGCCGCCACAGGCCATCCCGATGCAGCCGGTATCCTTTCAAAGGCTGCGGCTACGGTTTCTTACACCTGGGAGAGGACCAGAGCGACAGCCGCACTGCTCGACCTTGCCGCAAACATGGGTGCGAACGGAAATACCAGGGGCATGGACAGGCTGCTGAAACAGGTAATGTCAAAAACACCGTCGGTGCAATACAAGTCTGCCGCGCTTGAAATACAGGCCCGGTATCACGGCAACGCAGTACACAAGGATCTGGTAAGGGCAATGAAAAGCGGCGACATTGAGCTGCGGGGAGCGGCCATGAGAATCGCCACAGGACTTGATGACAATAGTGTTACAGATCAGTGGGTCAGGGAGTTGAGGAAATTTTCGGGGGAACCTAAGGCCGAAATAGTTGCCATGCTGGGCGACAGGCGCGAAAAGAGTGCATTGCCGGCTGTCACGGTGTTGCTTTCAGACAGGGACGGAGTTGTCAGGCAGGCTGCTGCAGCGAGTGTCACAGCTATCGCTGGCCGCGAAAGTGTAAATGACCTGGTTGACTATCTGCTGAAACACCATGATGAAGATGATCAGGCAGCGGCCTTTTCAGCCATTATTACACTGCTCGATGGTGATGTTGCTGATCTGCTGGCACGGAGACTCAGAGGTGCCAACCCGGTACCGGCCGGCAGAATAATAGGGTTGCTTGCATGGAGTGGCAACAGTGATTACTTCCAGGTGGTATATGAGTTTACATCATCGCAGGATGACGGTTTGAGAGCATCGGCAATACGTGCACTGAAGAGTCTGTCATCTGAAAATGACATACCACAGCTTATTGCGCTCCTCGAAAAGAGCGATAACAGATATGAGACCAATGAATTGCAGGCAGCCCTTGTAGCATCGGTATCGACGATTCCTGACAGGGAAAGGAGGGCAGATCTTCTGATTGGCTATATGGAAGAGAAGAAGTATAAAACTGTTCTGATACCTGTTTTGGCTCGCATTGGTGGATCAAAAGCAGCTTCAGCTGTACTGGCTGAGTTTGAGGAGGGAGATTCAGAAATGCGCGACCTGTGTTTTGAGGCTCTCTTATACTGGTCAGACCATCACGCCCTGAATTCACTATATGATATAGTGGAATCGGGTAACAAACGATTCGGTAATGCCTCGTTCGAAGCATACGTGAAACAAACAACCGCAGCATCGGTGACACCAGAACAAAAACTGTTGTATCTGAAAAAGATAATGCCGCATGCCTTGTCAGATGAGCGCAAGGAGCTTGTTATTGAGGCTGCCGGAACAATCAGAACCTACCTGTCACTATTCTTTGTAGCTCCCTTCCTTGATGAACCCGTTCTGGCACCGGTGGCAGCACGATCAGCCATGAAGATAGCCATGCCGGCTGCAGGTGAGAATATAGGTATGACAGGAACAAAAGTGAAGGAGATTCTCAGTAAAAGCATTGAGCATCTTACCGGTTATGAAAGTGACTACGACAAGGAGAGGATGCGAAAATATCTGGAATCGATTCCTGATGAGGAGGGGTTTGTGTCGATGTTCAACGGAAAGGACCTGACCGGTTGGCAGGGTCTTGTCGGCAACCCGGTAACCCGCAGCAGGATGACACCTGCTGAACTGGCTGCAAGACAGAAGGAGGCTGACAGGAAGATGCTTGAAAACTGGAGCGTTCGTGATGGCATGATCTGGTTTTCGGGCGCAGGAGATAATCTTTGCTCAGTGAAGGAGTATGGTGATTTTGAGATGCTCGTCGACTGGAAAATAACACGACATGGCGACAGTGGTATCTACCTCAGGGGTTCGCCTCAGGTACAGATATGGGATACATCCAGGGTTGATGTAGGTGCCCAGGTAGGTTCCGGCGGACTCTACAACAACCAGAAACACCGGTCGACCCCTCTTGTGGTTGCCGATAATCAGGTCGGTGAGTGGAATACCTTCAGGATTATAATGGAGGGAGAGAGGGTTTCGGTCTGGCTTAACGGCATACTGGTGGTCGATGACGTTGTAATGGAAAACTACTGGGACAGGTCGAGGCCTATCTTCCCTGTTGGGGCAATTGAATTGCAGGCGCACGGTACAGACCTTGCCTTCAGGGATATTTATGTAAGAGAGATAAGCTCAGCTGATTACAGCCTAACACCAGAGGAGAAGGCAAACGGGTTCGTGGCTCTTTTCAATGGCAGAAACCTTGATGGCTGGATCGGTGACAAGGTCTCTTATGTTGTTGAGGATGGAATGATAGTGATAAGGCCCGAAAAGGGCAGCGGTGGCAATCTCTTTACGGAAAGGGAATATTCTGATTTTGTATTCAGGTTTGAGTTTCAGCTTACCCCGGGGGCCAATAACGGTCTTGGTATCAGGGCTCCGCTGGAGGGAGATGCTGCTTACGTCGGAATGGAACTGCAGATACTTGACGATACGGCTCCTATCTATGCCAACCTGAGACCCTACCAGTATCATGGGTCGGTTT
>CAYUOS010000069.1:0-11033 GCA_964446435.1 uncultured Rikenellaceae bacterium
TTCCAGTGTCCAGTCAAACAGCGGATGGTACTTGAAGATCTTATGACCCTCGTCGTATTCAAGGTGACCGATCGAAGACCGTCCCGGCGACTGCTCTGCCCTGATGCCGGTAATCCAGAGCCTTTTTCCTTCAAGAGCCCTGCCAAGCGGTTTCACCTTCCGAATATGACAACACTCTTTGCGGTACTCTACAGAGTTGTAGAAACTGTACGGACCTTTCTCGGTCATAAGATTCTCAACATCATCACGTTCGGGAAAGTATACCCTGATAGGTTTCTTGTAGATTTTCAGGGTGTTGGAATGCACCTTGTATGTCTCTTCGAACATTCTGCCAGTGTCGATCGCAACAACGTCTATATCGAGGTCGTTGCGGAATATGATATCAGTAATCACCTGGTCTTCAACACCAAAGCTTGTTGTGAAGACCACTCTTCCTGTGAAATGGGCCATCAGCTTCTTCAGGTTGGCAGCAATGTCGGTGCCGGTTATCTCTGTTTTCAGGCTGCTCAGATCTATCTTGTTCATGGAAATGTCCTCCCTGATTAAGTTGGTTTTTTCTGATCGACAAAGGAATAAATAATTGATAATAAAACCCTCAGCAATAATTGTGATTGAAAATGGGTATAAAGGCGTATACGGTAAACGGTATACGGTAAACGGAAAGCGAGCCAAAGGCGAGCTCGCGACCGAATGGGAGCAAAACGGTAAACGGAACCGAGCCGAAGGCAGGCTCGCCCGGCTAAAGCCGGTCTCGGTTCGGGAGCAGAGTACCAGAAACCGGATACCGTATTCCTTCCCAATTTAAACAAAGATGATATCTTTACGTGCTGAGTAAGATTATTATTAACCCGTATTAAACTTAAAAGAGCCATGTATCTGAAGAATTCTGCAAATAAGCATTTAATAGGAAGCGCTATTGCCACATTCGCCTTATTCCTGGTGTACAACGGATTTGCATCGGGTCAGGCTGCAGGCCTGAAAAAGGTTGAGTACAACAAGGAACACCTTGTACAGAATGTGGTTGTCGGCACCATTGCCCCGGCGAGGCTCGGTGCAACCCCGTACCGCCTTGGCGCCGACGGCACTGTCTCAATCCTTCCGGCCACCGGCAGTATTACCTTCAATTTCCGCACGGGTGATTCGGCAGTGAAGCTGGCCGGCGACCATGTTGAACCTGCCGTTACCCTGTATTACTCTGACGACAGGGGTGGTTCTGAAAGCCGCGCTTTCAATATACTGTCATGCGTAGGCAACGAAGTGAAGGTCCTCACCGGTGAAGCCAAAGGGGCAACTGGTGTGGTGATAGGAAAACACGGAGGGTCGGAGCATGTAATGGTCGATTTCAAAAATCCGGAAGTGATGAGGAACATGCTGCCCGGCGATAAGATGGCAGTATACTCATGGGGTGTGGGTATGGAGTTGACAAATGTTAAGGATGTAAAGACCATGAACATGAGTCCGCAGCTTATTGAGGCCTTCACCAAGGCAGGAATGGGAATAACCCCTGCCGGCAAATTGAGAATTCCGGTTGCACTTACGGTACCGGCCAAGATTATGGGTTCAGGACTCGGTTCCGACCATGTATATTCGGGAGATTACGACATACAGTTGTTCGATGAGAAGGTGAACAGGGAATACGGCCTAGACAAACTGAGGTTTGGAGACATCGTTGCGATTATCGATGCTGACAATTCATATGGCAGGATATTCAAAACAGGAGCCATTACCATCGGAGTTATTACCCACAGCGGCAGCGTAATAGCAGGCCACGGCCCTGGTGTAACCACTCTCTTTACCTCAACGACAGGGAACATTGAGTATTATACCGACAACAAGGCAAACCTTCTCTTTTTGCTGCTGCAGTAGATGCTGCATTATTTGTTTTTTATGGTTTTGCCCGGGCTTCTCAAAGATTAAGAGGCACCACCGGACATTTTGATTTGATCACACCGCGCCGCCCAGCGAGCTGACTGTCTGCTACTTATGCCGCTCCCTGAGGATGGCCTCAACATCGGATAGGGTGAAGCCCCTGCCATGCAACAGTACCAGATAGTGATACAGAAGGTCGGCAGCTTCGTTCAGGAAGAGGTCATCGCGATCGTTGAATGCCTCTATTATGAGTTCAGCACTCTCTTCTCCGAGTTTCTTTGCTGTTAAGCGCGGACCACCGGCAAACAGTTTTGCAGTGTAAGATGATGCGGGGTCAGCACCTCGGCGGGATTCTATGATACTTTCCAGCTCGGAAGTGAATCCGGCAGCAGAGATGCCAACTGGCACATTCTGTTCGCCCCAGCAGGTGTCACTGCCGGTGTGACATGCCGGACCGGCCGGCTTTACCTTAACCAGCAGAGTGTCGTTATCACAGTCGTCAAGGATATCCTTGACATACAAAAAATTACCTGATTCCTCCCCTTTTGTCCATATCCTCTGCCGCGAACGGCTGTAAAATGTCATCCGTCCGGTTTCGCGTGTGATACGCAGCGATTCATCATTCACCCAGGCCATCATAAGAACCCTGCCGGTTTCGGCATCCTGGATTATAGCGGGTTTCAATTCATTATTACTGTTATTCATATTCATGTTTGTGCTTTTCTATTCAATCACTAACTCCCGGAAATGGTACCAGGTACCGGGTACCGGGTATCCGGAACCTGAACCTGAACCGAGCGCAGCGAGCTCTCGACCGGCAGGGAGCATCCCTGACACCTGATACCTGATACCTGACACCTTATACCTCATATCCTTACCATTAATCCATTATCAATAAGATATCTCTTAAGATCGGGTATTGAGAGTTTACCGTAATGGAAGAGGCCGGCTGCCAGAAGTGCATGCGCCCGACCCTTTGTCACGGCCTCGACGAAGTGTTCCGGTTTGCCCGCACCTCCGGAGGCGATAACAGGAACCTTAACCCTTGAAACAATCTCAGCCAGGGCATCAACGGCAAAACCCTTACCGGTTCCGTCATTATCGATTGAGGTGAAGAGAATTTCACCTGCTCCGAGTCTTACAGCACTCTCAACCCATTCGTACAGATCGAGATCGACAGGCACTTTGCCTCCGTTCACAAACACCGTCCATGAGCCATCAGGCTGCCTGCCGGCATCAACGGCGAGTACAACACACTGGCTGCCGAAGTTCTCAGCCAGCTCTGATATAAGCTCAGGTCTTCTGACTGCGGCGCTGTTGACAGATACCTTGTCGGCTCCGTTTGAAAGGAGAAGGGAAACATCACTTACAGAAGTTATGCCCCCACCTACAGTAAAGGGTATGTTGATCTCTTCTGCCACCCGCCTTACCATTTCAGCCATGGTCCTTCTTCCTTCGTCAGTAGCTGAAATGTCTAGAAAAACAAGCTCATCGGCTCCCTGCCGGCTATATATGGCTGCCAGTTCAACAGGATCGCCGGCATCACGGAGACCCTCGAAATTGGTACCCTTAACCACCCGGCCATCCTTTACATCGAGGCAGGGAATGATGCGGATTGCGGGCGTAGAAGGCATAGAGGGCGTAGAGGGCGTAGAAGGCATAGAGGGCGTAGAGGGCGTAGAGGGTGTAAAGGGCGTAGAGGGTGTAAAGGGTGTAAAGGGTGTAAAGGCTGAGCCTTTTTCATATAGCGCTTTGCCAACAATAACGCTCTTAAGCCCGGCTGCTTCGAGTTCTTCCAGATCGGTGGCAGATGAGACACCTCCGCTTGCAATAAGATCAATACCCGGAAATCCGGCCAGTATCTCCCTGTAGAGTTCCGTGGCAGGACCGCTCATCATTCCATCCCTGCCAACATCGGTGCAGATAACGGTTCTTATTCCCTCATCGACATAGCCGGCGATAAAGTCAATAATATCTGCCTTAACGGTATCTTTCCAGCCGCTTACGGCAATCTGACGGTTGCGAACGTCAGCGCCAAGAATTATTTTTTCAGGACCAAACTTTCTGAGCCAGGAGAGAAAGGTCTCCCTGTCACGGGCAGCGATACTGCCTGCCGTTATTTGTTTCACTCCCGATTCAAAAAGTATTTCGAGGTCGTTGCGGCTTCTGATACCACCCCCGAAATCAACTGATAGGGATGTGGACCGGCATATCTCCCTCACAACGGCGGTATTGACCAGCCTGCCTGCTGCAGCCCCGTCAAGATCAACCACATGCAGCCTCCTGAATCCCTGTTGCTCAAACCGTTTTGCCATTTCGACAGGATCATCTCCATATATCTTCTTCAGCGAATAGTCTCCGCCGGTGAGCCGCACACACTTGCCATCAATAATATCTATTGCAGGAATAATCTCAATCATAGTTCCAGGAAGTTTTTAAGTATCTGTAAGCCTGCGTCACCTGATTTTTCAGGATGAAACTGACAACCGTAGAAATTGTCGCGGGAGGCAGCGGCAGCAAAAGAATCGCCATATCTGCAATCCGCTATTGTTTCACTGCCCACCGATGCAAAGTAGCTATGCACGAAGTATAGCCACTCACCATCATCAATGCCTCTGAAGAGAGGACCTTTCAGGTTTGTAGCCCTGTTCCACCCCATATGTGGAACCGGCAGTTCGGAAACAGGGAAAAGAGTGACTCTGCCGTCGAAGATTTTCAATCCGGCTTCATCAGACTCTTCAAGCCATGAATACATAATCTGCATGCCCAGGCATATTCCAAGTACCGGCTGGGTAAGGCGTGGTATCAGGCAGGAGAGACCTTTGATGCGTAATGACTCCATTGCCATGCCAGAGTTGCCAACACCAGGGATGATCACTTTGGCTGCCCCGGCAATCACTCCCGGTGAGTCTGAGATTACCGGTTCATAACCCAGCCTCCGGCACGCAGTCTGCACCGAGAAGATGTTTCCGGCAGAGTAGTTTATTATTACAATATCATCCATTACTTATTATAGTTTTAATTTATTAATTCATCTCAGCCCCCTACGCCCTGAGTTCCGCGCCCTGAGCTCTGCGCCCCGTGCCCCCCGCCCTGAGCCCTGAGCTCTGAGCCCTGAGCCCTGCGCCCCTTGCCCCCTACGCCCTTATACGCCCTTATACGCCTGACACCGTTTACCGTTCACCGTTCACCGTTCACCGTTTTTATATTACCCCCTTCGAACTGGGCACTGCCGTTTCACCGGAAGTTTTAAGCGCCATGCCCAATGCCCGTCCGAATGACTTGAAAATGGCTTCAACGATATGGTGGTCGTTTTCACCGGCAGCCCTGATATGAATTGCGCAGCGGGCTGATGACGAAAGTGACATGAAGAAGTGCTTCACCATCTGTGACGGCAGGTCGCCAAGCATCTCAGACCTGAATTCAACATCCCAGACTAGTACAGCCCTTCCGCCCATATCGACTGCCACACTGGCAAGGCTCTCATCCATGGGAAGTGTGAATCCGTACCTCTCAACACTCCTTTCCCTCATTGCATCGGCAATCGCCAAACCCAGGGTAATGGCTACATCCTCAGCCAGATGATGGGCATCAACATGCAGATCGCCATTGCCTCTTATCAGCATGTCACACCCTGAGTGGAAAGCCATAAGCTCAAGCATGTGGTCGAGGAAGCCTAAGCCTGTCTGTACATCACCGATGCCCCGGCCTTCACGACCGAACCTGACGATAACATCCGTTTCACTTGTCCTGCGCCGTTTCGTGACCTTCTCAACAGTCTCGGGTTGTTCATTGCCTCCATAAGCCATGAAATGCCGTATTGCCTCAAGCAGTAATCTGTTCTCAGGTGGCCTTCCAACCGTTATCCTGAGGCTTCCTTCACACCCCTTTACTGAAGAACGGTCGCGAACCACTATTCCGCGTTGCGCGAGGTATTTATACAGTCCCCTGGGATCTTCAAACTGCACAAGCAGGAAATTGGCATCAGAAGGCCATACCCTCACAACACCCCTTATAGCAGGCAGTTCCTCAGCCAGTTTACGGCGCTCCTCAATAATAACAGCTACCTGCTGAGCTGTCTCCCTTTCAGAGTCGAGAGACTTAAGCGCTGCATCGAGCGTAAGTGTATTCACATTATAGGGAAGCTTTAGCTTGTTAAGCACAGAAATAGCGTCATCGCAGGCGTAGCCGATGCCCAGCCTTGCTCCTGCCATTCCACGGGCTTTTGAGAATGTACGAAGTATCATAAGGTTCCGGTAGCCATTAAGCAGCCCCATTGCCCCGTTGGTTCCCGAAAACTCGATGTAAGCCTCATCGACAACCACCATGCCGGGGAAGGAAGCGGTAATCTCCTCTATCAGCTCTATGGGTATCAGGTTGGCTGTCGGATTGTTGGGTGAACAGAGAAAGACGATCTTTGCCTGTGAACCTTTCGATGCAGAGGCTGCTGCAGCTCTGACAATTGCACCGGCATCGGGAAGAAAATCAGAAGTAAGCGGCACCTCCACAATTCCGGTCGCATTGGCCCGGGCCTGTACCTCATAGATACCGAAAGTTGGCGGGGTAATAATGACAGAGTCGATGCCAGGCCTGCAGAAGGCTCTTATTGTCAGATCGATGATCTCATCGCTGCCATTTCCGGGAATGATGTTTCCTGCAGGCACACCTGTGATTGATGATAGTCTCTCCCTGAGCTTTTTGTGCATGGCTGCCGGGTACCTGTTGAGGTCTGGTACTCCCTTGTACCTGAAGCCGAATGGGTTTTCGTTTGCATCGAGGAAGACCTCTGCCTCTCCTTTAAATTCATCGCGTGCCGATGAGTAGGGTTTCAGGGTGAGCAATTCAGGACGGGCCAGTGATAGTATATCTTTCATACCTGCTAATTTTAACTCTTTGACAATTCATCAATCCTAACCCTTACTGCATTTGCATGGGCGTCAAGTTGTTCGGCGGCAGCCATTACCTCGACAACCGGGCCCAGCTTCAGCAATCCCGGGGGAGTGATATTCTGGAATGTAATCTTCTTCATGAAAGAATCGAGCGACACCCCGCTCCAGCCACGGGCAAATCCGTTTGTGGGAAGAGTGTGATTGGTTCCTGAAGCGTAGTCGCCGGCACTTTCGGGACTATAGTTGCCGAGGAAGACAGAACCGGCATTTACAACCCTGGAAGCCATACCGTCGGGGTCTGCAACAGAGAGTATAAGGTGTTCGGGTGCATAGGCATTCATAACTGTCACGGCTTCTTCATTGTTCTGCACCACTACTATCGCAGAATTGGCCAGAGCCCTTTTTATAGTCTTCTGCCGGGAGAGCAGGGGTAGTTGCCTTTCAATTTCCTGAAGCACTGCTGCGGGCAGGCTTGCCGCAGTGGCTACCAGCACCGCCTGGCTGTCATCGCCATGCTCAGCCTGAGAGAGTATGTCGGCGGCGACAAAAGCCGGATTGGCGGTGCCATCTGCAACTATCATCACCTCTGACGGGCCTGCGGGAAGATCGATGGCAACTCCCTCCTTCGAAGCCATCTGCTTGGCCGCTGTCACCCACTGGTTACCGGGACCGAAAATCTTGTCAACTTTTGGTACCGACTCGGTGCCAAAGGCCATGGCCGCAATTGCCTGGATGCCTCCGATCCTGAATATTGATGTTACTCCTGTAACCGAGGCCGTCCAGAGAATTGCCGGGTCGACTGTGCCATCGCGGCGAGGCGGGGTACAGAGAATTTTCTGCCTGCAACCTGCTACTCTGGCAGGTACTGCAAGCATCACTACCGTTGAAAACAGAGGCGCGGTTCCCCCGGGAATATAGAAGCCAACCCTCTCTATGGGGAGGGATCGCTGCCAGCACCACACACCCGGCATAGTTCCAACTATCTTGTCTTCAGCTATCTGGCTGCGATGGAAGGTCTCTACATTTTCGATGGCCCTGGCAATGGCCTGTTTGAGCTCAGGGGCCACCTGCCTGCCGGCAGCCTCAATCTCCTCATCGGTAACCCTTATGCTCTCGAGACGGGCCTTGTCAAACCTGAGGGTGTAGTCGTGCAGTGCCAGGTCCTTGCGCTCGCGCACAGCCGAGAAGACGGCAGTAACTGTCTCCTCGAGCAGCGCCATTTCTGTCACCGGTCTGCGCAGCGACTCAAGTGCGCTCTCAACTGTCTGATCCTTAAGCGAAATAATCTTCATGTTATTGTGTATTAGAGATTACATTATCATTTTATCGATTGGTATCACGAGGATGCCCTCGGCACCGTTTTCCTTGAGACGGCCTATAACACCCCAGAAATCGTCATCACCTATGACCGAGTGCAGTGAGCTCCAGCCCGGCTCAACCAGCGGCATTACCGTCGGACTTTTCATTCCGGGCAGAATACGGCTGACAGCACCTATGCGGTCGTTTGGAACGTTCATCAGTATGTAGCTGCTGTTACGGCTGGCAAGAACTGACCTGATGCGGAAGAGCAATTCGTCAGCTATTGCTTGTTTTTCGGGAACCAGGGAGCCTGAGTCGACCAGGCAGGCCTCTGAGTCGAGTATG
The DNA here is from genome assembly GCA_964446435.1 of uncultured Rikenellaceae bacterium. Classification (GTDB taxonomy): domain Bacteria; phylum Bacteroidota; class Bacteroidia; order Bacteroidales; family VadinHA17; genus SLNP01. The sequence goes on from CAYUOS010000069.1 coordinate 8,403, forward strand.
GTCTCTACCTCACGCAGGCCATTGCGGAACAGGGTGCTGCCGGAGCTTACGAGGTCGCACACCGCATCGGCCAGACCGATATTCGGAGCTATCTCAACAGAACCCGAAATGATGTGAATCTCTGCATCGAGCTTGTTCGTGATAAGCCAGCGGCGCAGACTGTTGGGATATGATGTGGCTATCCGCTTGCCGTTGAACCATGCCGCTCCGCTGTACTCAGCCTGCCGTGGAATAGCCAGTGAAAGACGGCACCGTGAAAAGCCCAGCTGATGCACGATACGGCACCTGTGTTCGGTCTCTGCTACAAGGTTTGAACCTATGATGGCCATGTCGGTAACACCGTCGGCAAGGTATTGTGGTATATCGGAGTTCCTGAGAAACAGGACCTCCAGCGGGAAGTTTGAGGCGGTAACGAGCAGCTTGTCTTCGCCATTCTCGATTCTGACTCCCGCATTTCTCAGGAGAGCTATGGAGTCGTCGTGCAACCTCCCCGATTTCTGTACTGCAATTTTAAGTCTCATTTTTTAAGGTTTATAGAATAAAAAAAGCCCGCCATTCGTGGCGGGCCTGTATCGCTTATCTGTTTAATATTTCACTCGGAAACACACAAAAAGATCATCAGCTCGCCTGGGGGCAAGAAGCATGATGATGATGATGTGTGGTAAATAGTCTCATTGTTTTTTCGTGTGGCAAATATAACAATTGCAAAATAACTAATGTTTAATTCTTTGAATTTATTTATCTGTTTGATAAGAACTCTATCCTTCCGGCGTGAAAACCTTCGGCTTTACTGACTCATTTTCTGATACTTGACCGATCCTCCCACAATTGTGTACAACACCCTGGCCTTCAATATCTCTGCCGGCTCTGCTTCCAGGAAATTCCTGTCGAAAATTGTGAAGTCAGCCAGTTTTCCGTTTTCGATGGAACCAAGGAGATCATCCTGGTATGCAGCGTGGGCAGCCCAGATGGTGAAGCCTCTGATTGCCTCCTCCATTGTGAGCCTCTGTTGCGGGAACCAGCCCCCGGGAGGGTTGCCCTCATGATCCTGACGGGTTACTGCAGAAAAGATTCCATAGAGCGGATTTACAGACTCAACCGGAAAGTCTGAGCCCATCGGGATTGTCAGTCCTGCATCGCGGAACCACCTCCAGGCGTATGCACCTTCGGCGCGCTCATCTCCGACCCTGTCTGCCACGAACGACATATCAGATGTGGCGTGGGTTGGCTGCATGGAAGGAATAATGCCGAGTGCGGCAAATTTCTCAACATCCTCGGGTCTTACAATCTGAGCATGTTCAACCCTGAGCCTGTGATCGTTTTTTGGCACTGCCTTAAGAGCCTCTTCGTAGGCGTCGATGCAGAGCCGTGTGCCCCTGATGCCGATACAGTGAGTTGCCACACCCATGTCGGCTTCAAGTGCCGCTTTTGTAACCTTGACAATATACTCGGGAGATACTCTCAGCAGGCCGATGTTGCCGGGATCGTCGGAATAGGGTTCGAAGAATGCCGCACCCCGTGAACCCAGGGCTCCGTCGAAAAAGAGTTTTATGGCCCTCACGGAGAGCATGTGATTGCCATACTCAGGAATGCGGTTTTCAAGAAAATATGGCAGAAGGTCGAAATCGAGCACCGGTTTCTCCTGCTCTCCCAGCATAGCGTATACTCTCATGTCAAGCTCACCGCGGTCTATCAGCTCCTTGTACATGGCTATTTCATCAGGTCCTATGCCCGCTTCATGAACACCGGTCAGTCCGGCTTCAATGCAGGCCTGCACGGCCAGCCTGAACTTTGCCTCCATTATTTCGGGGGTGTTCTCAGGCAGGATGCGCTTTATGTAGTTCATTGCCTGGTTAATCAGCACACCTGTGGGTTCGCCTTTTGAGTCTCTTATAAAGCGCCCGCCCGAAGGGTCGGGGGTATTTCTGTTTATGCCGGCCAGGTCCATTGCCTTCTTATTGGCAAAAGCAGAGTTGCCGTCGACCCTGATGAGGTAAACCGGATTGTCAGGAGAGACCCGGCTGAGTTCATCATGCACCGGGAATTCCCTCACCGGCCATTCGTTCTGGTTCCAGCGGCCGCCGACTATCCATTCACCGGGCTTCACGGTTTTAACCCGCTCTGCCACTCTTTCTATAATCTCCTCCCAGCTTTTGGTTCCGTTTATATCGAGATTGGCAAGCTGTTCGCCCAGCGAGTGCAGGTGTCCGTGTGCGTCTATTAGTCCGGGCAACACCAGGTGGCCGTTAAGTTTTATCACCGTGGTTCCTTCACCAATAAATCTTTTTGCAATCCGGTTTTTGCCGACAAAGACAATTTTGCCGTCACGCACTGCTACGGCCTCCTCAATTGAGAATTCCTCGTCAACGGTTGCCACCGTACCGTTCATTATGACCATCTCGGCGGGTTGGTCAGGACCTGACAATGCCATGTAACCAATTGTAATAATGGTTAGTGTAATCACCACCATAACCGTGAGCAGGATTACGCGATAGCTCTCTTTTCGTGACATTTTATTCTGGCATTTAGTTTTGTAATGAATTGTTGTTTGTGAAAGGTGTAAAGATAGAAAAAAAGGTGTCAGGTATCAGGTATCAGGTGCCGGGTAACGGGTATCGGGTAACGGGTACC
>CAYUOS010000069.1:11133-15778 GCA_964446435.1 uncultured Rikenellaceae bacterium
GGTGTCAGGTATCAGGTATCAGGTGCCGGGTAACGGGTATCGGGTAACGGGTACCGGGTATTTGTTTTTGTTTCATAATTGTCTAATTTTAGAATCTTATATTATCCTGGTTCCAAAAAATTTAACCTATGAAGAGATTATTCATTTTGACTGCTGTGATTTTATTCACGGGAGTGTTCATTGTTGGTCAGACGCGGGTCGAGACAGCCCGTCAAAAGTTGAGCGAAGCCATTGAGCTAATGGACAATGGATCTCACGATGAGGCAATTGCCATTCTCGAGTCGGCCAAAAAGCTTGAACCGGGCAATTACATTTATGATTATGAAATCGGGCTTGCATACTATCTGAAGGAGGAGTACAAAAAGGCATCTTCAATATTCAAAAAGCTTACAAAGCTGTCTCAGATAAACGATCAGGTGTATCAGATGCTTGGAAATGCATACGATTATGGTGGCAATTCAAAAAAGGCATTAAAGGCTTATGATGACGGACTGAAAAGGTTTCCTGCCTCTGGTCTGCTGTATCTGGAAAAGGGCAACATGTACTGGATGCAGGAGAAGTATGATGTAGCTCTGGGCTTTTATGAAAAGGGTATCGACGTTGATCCGATGCTGCCCTCAAACTACTTCAGGGCCAGCATCATCTACTGCAATTCTGAAGAGGAGATGTGGGGCATTCTCTATGGAGAGACCTTTTTGAACCTTGAGTTCGGAACCGAAAGGAGGGATGGCCTGAGTAACCTTCTTTACGAAACATATAAATCGGAGATAACCTTCCCCACCGATTCCAGCATCTCAGTGAGTTTCAGCAAAGAGATGACGCTGACACTTAGTGATCTCAGGGATGTTGAAACCCTTAAAATCCCTTTTGCAGTTGCTGTCTTTGAAAAACTTATGTTACTGGCCTGTGCCGGTGAAACAAAAATCGATCTCATGTCGCTGGCCAGAATCAGGGAGAGATTCATCAACATGTATTATGAGATCAACTACCATGAGCTTTATCCTGTCGCAATCTTTGACTTCCAGAAAGTGATCGCCGACAAGGGTTACTATCTGCCATACAGCCTGTGGCTGCTCAGGGGCGGAGAGCCTGACACCTTCAATGCCTGGGTTGAAGAGAACCAGGAGCAATGGGATGAATTTATCGAATGGTTCAACTATTTCTTGCTTGAACTCGATCATGACAACAAGCTGGTGAAAGGGAGGTTGTAGGCTAATAAATAGCTTGAATGTTTGTCTAACCACCGCAAGGGGAGGGAGGCTAACTGATAGGGAGGTTCTTTCTCGTTTTAGAGTCAGTCTAGAACGATTTCCAATTTCACAAAAGTAACGGTTTTTTTGACACGGTATTTTCTGACGCCTGGCATGCATTACTGAATTAATTAGCAATGACCAGGACCAATAAGTGAAAAAAACATCAACTCTATTTGCATAGAGTGAAAATATTTACTTGTTTTTACAATATTGTTGGAAGATAATTGCTCATTGTTTGTGTGGAGGGGCAAGTGTCCCGATATGTTGCTGAGTTTTCCATCATGTGCTGAAATAAGACTTTGTTTTTTGTAGTTCCTGTTTCTGATGACATATTGTTGTGTTTGATAGGATGAACATGATACTATTTATACATGCTATAATACTATTATCGTGATTATATAAGTCTGATTTAACCTCGCTGCAATGAAAAAGATCTGTATTTCTCTGTTCCTCACCTTTTCTGGGCTCTTTAGCCTTTGTACCCTCTCTCAAACGATTGCCTTTGACTATGATGTCTCTGGCAACCGTATTGAACGAATAATTATGTTGCAGAACGGCAACAAGGGTGGTGGCGATGAAGCGACCACTTTGGAAAAGCAAGTAATTCTTGATTCAGCATTTGATGAAGGGATTCTAAGAATATACCCCAACCCAACAGCCGGGCTGTTGCGAATTGAAATCCCTTCATTATGGTTGGATGAGCATAAGGCGCAGATTGTTCTATATGATTTAAATGGTAGAAAGCTAATTGAAAAAGCTGCCTTAACAGATATTGAGATTGATCTGAGTAAGCAACAGAATGGTATCTATATTCTGCACATAATCAGAGGAGGTGTCATTTCAAGATGGAAAGTCATTAAACAATGAACCAATATCTTAGAATAAACCAGCCTGATACAATTAAAAATTCTTAGCTATGAAAAAATATTTGCCATATATCATAATCTTTGCGATATCGTTGATCTCGCATTTTAATGTGTTTGCCCAATACTATAGTGAAGTAAATCCCTCGACACGGGTTCTTGATAAAGATAACTGCCGACCCGGAACTCTTCCTGGGGTTATAGATGTAAATTCCTTAGGAGAGTCAGTATATGAAATTCCAATTCATGTACCTCCAGGGACTGCCGGTATGCAACCATCTTTGTCAATAGCCTACAATAGTAATTATCCTGATGGGCCTTTAGGTATCGGCTGGCATATTAAAGGATTGTCAGAGATTCGCAGAGTACCCAGAAACTTTTACCATCACGGTATGATAAATGGGGTTGATCTACAAGCGGATGACATCTTTGCCCTCGATAGTAACAGGCTCATACTCACATCACAGCATAGCTATGGAGCCAATGGTTCAGAATACCGAACTGAAGTAGAAACTTTTTCGAAGATAATTGCTCATGGAACTGCCGGTACCGGACCCTCATATTTTATAGTTGAAACAAAAGGCGGTTTAACCCTGGAGTATGGAAATACCTCAGACTCAAAGATTGAAGCATCAGGTACCAGTACTGTTTATATGTGGAGACTGAATAAGGTAACAGACCGGAACGGTAATTTAATGGAATACCTCTACTATGAAGTCAATGGAGAAAGCCTGATTGCAGAGATAAAATACACCAAAAACCCTGCCGCAGGTCTGAATTCCCATTATAACAGAGTGGTATTCTCTTATTATAGTTCATCACGTTCTGATTATAATACTACTTACCCTGCCGGAAAGGCTTTACCATCGACTAAACTTTTAGAGTCAATACAGATATTAACTGAGGGAGACACACTGGTGAGAGAATATGGGTTTAAGTATGTTCTAAATAGATATTCTCATCTGAACCAAATAACTGTAATGGGTTCTGATGGTACAAAGTTCAATCCCACTATAATTGGTTGGGGTGAAGCTAAGACTCCGTTCTATTCATATGGGTCTGTTTTTAATAATAATCAGAAAAATAAATTTCATTATGGAGATTTCAACGGAGACGGCAGAACAGACGTTCTGGCTATTGAGAGAAAGGCTTCTTATACATCCTCTGATAAATGGAGGCTCTATTATGCAAATTCTTCCGGAACAGGTTTCATTTACTGCGATTCAGGTTTTCTTAGTTCGTCGTTCAAAGAGTTTGTAGTTGCCGATGCAGACGGAGATGGTAAGGATGATGTTCTAAAACGGGAAATTCAAACGGTCTATTACCAATGTAATCCACACCCTTGCGATGGTGATATTTCTTCAATTTCTGCTTTAACCAACTCTATTATTACTAATTATGTACCCCCACCGCCTAATGATACTTGTTGGGATATTTGTTCATATCAGACCGAAAGCTACTTGTTTTATAAGGCTTCAAACTCGAAACTTACAAGAGGATCGAGCTCCTATGACATTCCTGTAAGTTCTTCAACCGCCAAGCTTCTGCCTGTTGATCTGGACGGCAATGGCAAGTGCGATTTCATATTGCTTACTGCCTTAAATAATTATAATGGCATTAGGGGTGTATATCTGTCAAGTGGACCAAACTTCAACACTCCGGATGATATCAGATTACTGGACTTTGATGGAGATGGGAAAAAGGAATTGCTGGTACATAAAGGGACCACTATTACAATCTATACATGGAACCCTGCTACCTCTCAGCTTTCGTCAATCTTCAGTTCTTCATCCTGGCCTAATAATCCGGCACGAGTCTTTATCGGAGACTTTAATGGCGATAAAAAGGATGACATCCTCTTCTGGAATTCAAATTCCTGGCATATGCGCATTTCCACAGGGTCGGGGTTTGTTACATCAACAGCACCCTCATTAAGACCCTATGACCCAAGTGCCTCAACAACCGACAACAACTATTACATTGGCGATTTTAATGGTGATGGAAAGGATGATATACTCGAGGTTTACAAGGTCTCGCAAGAAAGCAGGCTTAAAGTGCACTATTCAACAGGTGGTGGTAATTTTATATCCGAAACAAATACCTATTCAAAATCAATAATTAATCGGGACTATTTTACTATCATTGACATTAATGGTGATAATCATGCTGATGTTTTTTACTACGATTACAGTTCCACGGCAAACTTCGTCAGTGCATGCTATTTTTATGCTTACGAAAACAGACATAAAGTCCATAAAATCACCAATGGCCTTAACCACAAAATCGATCTGACATATACCCGTATCAATGCCTTACCAGATTTCCATACTCCTGGTAATAGTGCTGTTTACCCTCTCAGAGACTATAACAAAGCTTATTATGCTGTTGCAAGAGTAAGGGAATATAATGACTATACGGATACAACCAAAGTTGAATATTCCTACCAAAATGCTATGTTTCATGCTCAGGGTAAAGGATTTCTGGGATTTCTGGGATTCTCATCTAAATCCAGCGAAGATTATAAAAGCA
>CAYUOS010000070.1:0-15764 GCA_964446435.1 uncultured Rikenellaceae bacterium
AACTTCGCTGCTATCTGATTCAGTACCTGGCCTTTATAGGGGATCCCCTTCGGGAGAACCACGTCAAATGCTGAAATGCGGTCCGTTACCACCATCAGCAGGTAATCATCCTGAATGTTGAATACATCGCGTACCTTGCCCCTGTAGATCCCCTTCTGACCCTTAAACTGATAATCCCTTCCTGTAACTGTCTGCATAGCTATATTATTTTAACGTTAGTATCATAACCCTGCGCCCTGCGCCCTGCGCCCTGTGCCCTGTGCCCTGCTCCCTACTGACCCCCTCCGTTCTCACTCTGCTCATATGCCCTCACAATGTTCTTCACAAGCTTATGCCTTACAATATCTCGTTCGTCGAACCTTATGATGCTTATTCCCTCAATATTGACCAGGATTCTTATGGCCTGGATGAGACCTGAATCGCTCTTCCTTGGCAGGTCGATCTGGGTTGCATCGCCTGTAAGTATGAATTTTGAGTTCATCCCCATACGTGTGAGGAACATCTTTAGCTGGCTCACCGTTGCATTCTGAGCTTCATCGAGTATCACGAATGAGTTTTCGAGAGTCCTGCCTCTCATAAATGCTATCGGCGCAATCTGCACTGTCCCGTCTTCGATCCATACCTCAAGCTTTCTCTGAGGTATCATGTCGCGGAGTGCATCATAAAGAGGCTGCAGATAAGGGTCGAGTTTCTCCTTTACATCTCCGGGCAGAAACCCTAATCTCTCACCGGCCTCAACTGCAGGCCGGGTAAGTACAATACGCCTCACCTCGTTATTCTTCAATGCCCTCACTGCAAGAGCTATTGCCGTATATGTTTTACCTGTTCCGGCAGGGCCCTCCGTAATAATGAGATCATTCACAGAGTACTCTTTAACCAGCCTTAACTGATTCACGGTACGAGCCCTTATCGGCTTGCCTGAGGCTCCGAATATCAGGGCCTGTTCAAACTCTCCTTCTGAGGCTGATTTCATGTATGCCGCATCAAAAAGATACTTTTCAATGTCGTCTTCATCTACCCGGTTATACTTCCTGAAGTATTCAAGCAGTTCCCCGAATTTTACAATGAAAAGATCAAGTTCAGCTTCGTCGCCTATACATTTGACCTCACTTCCCCGTGCAATTATCTTGATCTTTGGAAAAAAGGCTGAAATCTTGTTCAGAAGCGAGTTGTTAGTCCCGAAAAAGAGTGCCGGGTCGACATCATCAAGATTGATAATTCTCTCTGTCATTGCTATTTACCTCCTCTGCCCATTACACTCACCGGTTCGGTCTGAAACAGGATGCTGTAATAAGTTTTGAGCCTGCAAAATAAGTTTATTTTTCTTTAGAAGATTATCTTTGCCCTAACAATTTCCTATGGCAGTAGTTACACTTACAACCGAATGGCGGGCCGACGATTACTATTTCGGAATAGTGCGCGGCACACTTGAGCGCCTCGTTCCCGGAATGAGCGTGATAACTAATTCATGGGGTCTGCCTCCTTTCAACATAGCACAAGCTGCATTCATTATACGAAACACCTTTCCGCATTACCCTGAGGGCTCAGTCCACCTGATCTTTGTGCATACAGAGGCAGGTGGCAAGTCAAGGCCGCTGCTGGTAAAGGCTCATGGGCATTTCTTTGTTGGAACCGACAACGGAATTTTCAGCCTTGCACTTAACGCCGAGCCCGAGATGGTCAACCTATTAAGCGACAGGGAGAACAGAGGCGATCTATATCTCTTTGCCCAAACGGCAGCTGATATAATATCGGGTAGAGACCCTGCCGAGATTGGTGAATCAGTAGATAATATCAGAGAGATGGTTCCGCTCAGGGCAACCATTGACTCCAATGCGGTTAACGGCAGTGTAATCTTCATCGATTCTTACGGGAACGCCTGCACAAATATTACACGGGAAATATTCTCAAGAGTCTTCGGCAAGAATGACTTTGTGATATACATTCAGCACAGCAAGCACAGGATTGGCAAGCTTAGCAACAATTACAATGACGTCGCTGTCGGTGAACTTCTGGCGAGGTTCAATAATCTCGACCTTCTCGAAATTGCTATAAACGGCGCCAATATTGGTGAGCTTTACAGCCTGGGACCTGGTTCGGTGATAAGGGTTACAACTGATGGGGATATGAAGGGTTCAACAGGACTATTTACTTGATTTGCAATGAAGGAAGACAGAAGGCTTACGGAGTTCAGAAGATTGCTGGACATAATGGATGAACTGAGAGTTAAATGCCCCTGGGACAGGGAACAGACCAATAATACGCTCAGGAAACTGACCATTGAGGAGACCTACGAGCTTGCCGATGCCATTATCGAGGAGAACAATGATGATATACGAAAAGAGCTTGGCGACCTAATGCTGCACCTTGTATTCTATTCCAGAATTGCCAGTGAGAAAGGGCTTTTCGACATCGGTGATGTTCTTAAGGGTATAAATGAAAAGCTTATTTACAGGCACCCCCATGTTTTTGGTACTGTCAAGGTTAACGGACCAACCGAGGTGATTCAGAACTGGGAACAGCTTAAAATGAAGGAATCTACCAGTTACAAACCGGTACTGTCAGGCGTTCCGAAGACCCTGCCGGCCATGGTTAAGGCAACCCGGATACAGGAGAAGGTCAGAGGGGTGGGATTTGACTGGGATGTTAAGGATCAGATTTGGGACAAGGTAGCAGAGGAACTCCGGGAGCTAAAGGAAGAAATCAGCAAGGAAGACCATGAAAAGACAGAGGCTGAATTCGGCGATCTCCTGTTTTCAGTAATAAACGCTGCCAGGCTATACAATATCGACCCGGAGACTGCATTGGAACGTACCAACAAAAAGTTCATAAGAAGATTTGCCTACCTTGAGGAGGAGACAATAAAAAAGGGACGGTCACTTCATGACATGAACCTCGACGAGATGAATATCATCTGGGAGGAGGCAAAGGGGAAGAGTGACTCAACTCGCGGTAACTGAGTAGCTGGTATAATATCCTGGCAGCCATGAAATCGGGAGCTTTATTTGTTGGGGAAGGGCATAATTCCACCACATCAAATCCAACCACATTTCGATTGATGAATACCTCCCTCAGGAAGTTCATTATATCTCTGTATTGAGGCCCCCCCGGTTCAGGGGTTCCGGTAGAAGGCATTATTCCCGGGTCAAATCCGTCAAGATCGATTGTCAGATAAACATTTGCTGAAAGCAAACCAAGGGCCTGTGACCACAATGATTTGTTATCCCACAGCTCATGGGCGCAGAAGATCCTCGCCATATTGGCTGTGGTCGCTTCTTCAAGGCTCATACTTCTTATTCCTACCTGAACGATCGGGGCAACATCCCTGGCTCTTGCCATAACACACGCATGATTGAACCTCGATCCCTCATATTCTTCTCTTAGGTCTGAATGAGCATCCACCTGAAGAATTGTAATCTCATCGTACATGTCTGCGGCGGCCATGATGGCCCCAATGCTTACAGAATGCTCTCCTCCGATGACAACCGGAAAACGATCGCTTTCATAAATCTCTTTGCATGCTGATCTCACGGTATCAACCATAGCATCGGGAGAGGTTTTTTCCAATATGGGAGGTAGTGTGTAAATTCCTCTCCTGTGCGCCTCGGTTCCTGTTTCAATATCATAGAACTCAAGGTTCACGGATGCTTCCAGCAGGGCCTCAGGACCCTTATCGGCACCCTTTCCATAAGTACTGGTCTCATCATAAGGAACCGGTAAGATAATAACTTCCGACTCCTCGAAGCTGTAGACTACCTCTGAACCTCCAAAGTTGATCATGATAATCGGTCAGCCCTGCTTCCTCTGGGCAGGCATTATCATTTTCTTTGACTGAGCCCCTGAACCTTTCTTAATTACCGGGGTCTTTGCAGGAGATTTGCGCACTTTCTTGGGTTCCGGTGCCGTTTCAGGTTTGGCCAGATGTGGCTCTTCGTCTCTGGCTTCCTCCTTCTCGGGCTCTTCACGTACCAGCAGGTTAAGCTGGTGCAGGATATTGTACCAATGGAGAATCTTCTTGATATCGCTGTTATAGACCCTTGACCTGTCATACTCCGGAACAATCCCGGCAAAATATGCGGATAGATCCTCTGGCCTGGACTTTGGGTCTGGTGCCGGGCCGCCTTCACCCTTTTCCCATATCCTGTCGAAAACAATACTAAGCTTAAGCTCTTCTCCGTCAGTGAATACTGCAATCTCCTCAAGCGAACTTACCTTGGCTGATGCAGAAACTGTTTGCCTCTTTCCGGTCTCGAGATGCTCAACGATGATAGCATTCCTTCCCTGTGCAAGGAAGCGAAAGAGTCCGCTCTCTCCCGATACGGCAATAATGTCCTTTAAATTCATCTCTTAAAAAGTTAATTATGCAAAAATAGACGAGATATTGTAAAAAACCGAGCCAGAAGACGGTATTATGTCATATTTCGCTCCTTTTTAATCCGGGCGTACGCTTCATTGACCTTTTTAAACTTTTCATCCGCGTCCTTCCGGAAATCATCCCCCAGATGGCTTACCTTATCAGGGTGATACTTCATCGCCATCCGTCTGTAGGCTCTCTTAACCTCATCATCAGTGGCATTCCTCTCCAGTTCGAGTATCTTGTAGCTCGAATCTGTCTCAGGAACAAACATATTGCGAATTGACTGGTAGTCTGGCTGACTGACACCGAGAAATCCTGATATCCTCTCTACTACAACCAGCTCGCTTTCGTCATACCTGCCATCAGATGCAGAAACCCCGAAAAGCATATGCAGCAGCTGGAGCCTTGAGGAATAATCCATGTTTGAAGCTATCTGCTGGCATACATCCTTAAGAGGTATATCCTGTTTGAGTATATCGCGGAGCAATTGAAGTGCTTCAGTTGCCCCTTCTGTTCCGAATTGTCTTACAAAAAAGGCCTTTACATACTCGAGCTCTGACCGCAATACCCTGCCGTCAGCTTTCATTACTGCAGCTATAAGAACGAGGAGGCTAACCCCGAAAGCACCCGGTGTTGTTCCAGAGCTTCCTTTTGTGTAGGTGCGTGTCTCCACCCTGGTGTTGTCTATCACACTGCCTATAAGGAAACCCAGAATTGCACCAAGAGGCCCGCCAGCCATCCAGCCAACCCCACCACCTATCCATCTTCCAATGCTACCCATCACTAAATAATTTTTGATCTCCTTATCAGATCTTCATGAATCTTAATTATCGCCGGTAATACGAGATCGCTGTCTCCATTGCTTATTATGTAATCAGCCCTGGATGATATCTCCTTCTGTGTAAACTGGTTTCTGATACGATCACTGACCTCTCTTGTACTCATGCCGCTCCGTGAAGTAACTCTTTCGATACGCTCTTTATCGGGTGCCGTAACCACAACAACCTTGTCGACCAATTTGTCACCGCCACTCTCAAAGAGAATTGCTGCTTCCATTATTACATAAGGAGCATCCTGCAGCAAGGCCCATTCATTGAAGGTTTTAAAGACAACGGGATGAATTAGCCTGTTTACCTCCAGAAGCATATCCCGGTTGTTGAAAATAAGTGATGCAAGCAGCTTTCTGTTTAGCGATCCTGTATTGTATAGATCAGTACCTACAATTTCATTAAGCCTTTCCCTGACTTGATTGTCTGTCTCGGTTATATTCCTTGCCTCCTCGTCGGCTTCAAAAACAGGTATGCCAAGGGCATTGAAGACCTTGCAGACCGATGATTTGCCACTGCCGATACCACCTGTAACTCCAACCCTCAACTTCATCTTCGTCGTGGTTCAATTATGAAATCCAGTTCACGCGGGCTATAAAGAAGCGATCTGGCTGATGCAGGAACGTTGGTAATTGACACCGGCAGCTTGTCAGTCGATTCCAGGCGCACTGACGATATATCGGTAACTGCCTGGATATTTGATTCAAATAAAGCCTTGTAGTCTGAAACACCAACCTGTAACCTTACACTGACAAAATCTGGAAAAAGCTTTATATCAATCGAGTCGGGTCGGTTGAGGACCTTGACGGGAAGTTCAAGTCTGGCTTCAGTGTACTGCTCTACTGTAACATTAACCGAAACCCTTCGCTCATTCAGGGTGTAGAGCCTCGAACCCTGAAGGGGCAGTGTTCTGGAAAAAGACTGATTGATCCCGGTAAATCTCCTCTCTCTGGTTCTGATATGGCTTATTGTATCAACAACCGGTTCAGGGCCGGTAACCAGAACGCTATCGGGAGTCACTGACGGTTTACCGCGAATGAAGAAGTCCTCATCTGTAATTACCTCAACACTGGCCAAAACAGGGACCTTGCGTGTTACCATCCTGTCAAAGCTAAAGAAAATTGTATCCGGACTAATCCTGACTATCACAAAGTCTGCCCGCAACTGCCTCTGGAACACTTCGGTAAGGCCGCGCGTAAGAATATAGAGACCGTCATACTGGTCTGATCCAGACAACTCCCTGAAATCAAGCCTCGACATATCAATAATTGCCGGTGCCCTGTTTCCTGAAAGCCTCATCTTCAGAATTGAATATCCCGGCCCCCTTATTTGCATCTCAAGACGTGGAGGAAGATCTCCTGTCAGCACCTTGTCGCGGGGGGGGTTGACATATCTGACCGGATACCTGACTGTATTCTCAATCTCATTATCCAGTCCGTTCAGGTACCAGAAAATAAAGGAGAGAGCCAGGAAAAAGGCAAAGATCAGGACATCCTTTTCGAGTCTTGCGCGAAACGGCCCAGCCTTTCTGATACTGTCTGCCTCTGTCCCGTCTCCCCTCATTGCATACCTATTTCTGCTGAATATCCGACGGGTCCTTCAGAATGGCGCTCTTGTCAATTCTCAGTTTCACATCTCCGCCAACATCAACCGTTACAATATTATCCTTTACTTCCACGATTTTCCCGAATATCCCTCCTGTGGTAACGACCTTATCTCCCTTCTGCAATGCATTCCTGTAGGTGGAAAGCTCCTTCTGCTTCCTTACCTGGGGACGTATCATGAAAAAATAGAAGATCACAAAGATCAGAATCAATGGAAGGAATGCTGTCAGAGGATTTGATCCTTCGGGCTGAGGCCCCATAAAGAATAGAATGTTAAGATTTCCCATTTTGAAAATAATAATTGATTAATAACTGATTAACTATTTGTTCTTGCTTTTAACATCTGCCTTTACCGTAAGAACAACAAAGGGAGTCTTTGCGTTTGACTGTACCGATATTGTCTTCGTCTGGACACCCCCGAAACCTGAGGTGTTGAATACCACCTCCATGGTTCCCTTCTGGCCCGCAGATAGTGGTTTTTTGCTGAATTTCGGAACTGTACAGCCACAGCTGGCCGATGCACTGTTAATTACCAGGCCCCCTGATCCGGTATTGGTAAATGTAAACAGATATGCCACCTTCTCTCCCTCGGTTATCTCACCGAAATCGTGAACCAGGGTGTTGAAGGTTATCTCCGGCATTGCTGTGGAGTCATTGACCACAGTACGGGTATTGTTTTCACCACTCCGATTGCTGCCGCACGATGACGTGATAACGATAATCACCATCATAAGTGCAATTAAGTATACTTCTCGACTTCTCATACTAAAATATTGAATATTGCTACTCATCTTCACCAATAAGTCCTCTGCCGGCCTTCTCAAACATAGCGTTGCCTTTCATCTCCTTTACAACCTTGTCAAGAATTCCATTTATAAAAGTACTGCTTTTTGTGGTGCTGTAATACTTCGCTATTTCAATGTATTCATTAAGGGTTACCTTCACAGGAATCTCGGGAAAAACCAATATCTCAGCTATTGCCAGCTGCATCACCAGGGTGTCCATCAGCGCTATACGCTCTATCTCCCAGTTGGTGGTATTTCTGTCAATAAGCTCACGTATTTCAGCATCCCTTAGAAGTGCATTCCTCAATAGTCCTGAGGCAAACGTCTCATCCTCCTCATTCTTATAGAGTGGAAGAAGGCACTCCGCAGGTCTTTTATCCTCCCTGATTTTCTTAAGTGTCTTTTCTATCATTATTACTGAAAACTCAAGGTCATCGTTCCAGTATATGTTTATCTCCTCGAGATGAGTCAACAGGTCTTCACTCTCAAGAAGCAGACCTGTAAGCAGGATGTTCAGGAATTTCCTGTCACTTACAATATTGTCGTCCGTTGCGTTAAGGTAGGATGAAAACTCAGGCCATTCGGTCATGCGAGAATATAGAACCCTGGGTATCTCAGAATTGCCTGACCACGTAATTTTCCTGTCCCTCGCAACCTTCTGCAGCTCATCACAATCCTGCAAGAATTTGATTATCCGGTTATTTACAAACCGGCGATTTGGATTCAGATCCTCACTCGTAGGAATATTCTTCTGGAGAGCGGTCTCGATCCTGCTTTCGGCTACAAACACCAGTTCATTAAAAAGCAGCAGCAAATAGATGTAGAGGTCATATGACTTGGAAATACTCTGGGCAAGTTCCTTATCTGCAGATGCGAGGTCAACCCCCTCCTTCCTGTTAAATGCATACAGCACCTGAAGTGCTTTAACTCTCAATAATCGTCTGCTTATCATAAAAACAAAAGAACCGGATACAGGCTGCAAAAATAAGGAAATTAATCATATATTGAGGTTAGGCTGACATAATAGCACCCCCCCTGCCGGCGCTATCTTTTTGATTTATTGAAATTATTTTTACTTTTGACATACCTAAACCAACTGAAAAGCTACTGATAATGGAAGGATCGCGTGATAATAAAGCGTATCAGACAGAGACCAGAGATGGACTAAGAAGGGACGAGGTCTTCTCAAAAATGGTCAGGGCCGGGAACAGAACCTACTACTTTGATGTAAAGACCATACGCAACAACAGCAGGTACATTACCATCACAGAAAGCAAAAGGAAGTTCGACGACTCTGGAAACCCAGTCTACCTGAAGCATAAGATATTTCTTTACCATGAAGATTTTGAGAAATTCACCGAGGGACTTAGGGAGGCGATTCAGAATGCCGGTAATGGCGAACCCGATTCAAGGAGTTCATGGAAAGAAAAAAGGGAGTCATTACGTGAAGCCGCCTCAGAAGGCGAATCCGATTTCACCAATATTGATTTTGACGATCTGGAAGATAAATAATGGTTGACTACCTTCTTCTGGCCGGTGCCATTATTCTATTGGTTATTGGTATTATAGGCTGCCTGGTGCCCATTCTGCCAGGGCCACCGCTAAGCTATGCCGGACTTATTCTGCTTCATATATCACGCTTTGCCTCTTTCAGCACCGAAAAGCTGATAATACTGGCGGCTATCACAGTCATAGTGACGGTATTGGATTATATTGTTCCAATATGGGGAACACGAAAGTTCGGTGGATCAAAGTATGGAATGAGAGGAGCAACAGTGGGGCTTATAATAGGCCTCTTCCTCGGTCCTCCCGGAATTATTATGGGGCCTTTCATCGGAGCCTTTGTCGGTGAACTTATCTATAAGGACGATGTTGGCTATGCCCTTAAAGCAGGATTCGGATCACTGCTGGGATTCCTTACCGGCGTCGGACTCAAGCTGGCAGCCTCATTTATAATAGGGTTCTACTTTATAAAGGGGTTGATTGCCTGATTACAACCAACCCCTCTGTGCAGTATACGCCTCTAAGCCGTAATGCCATTATGCTCCCAGCGTCGCTACCATCACAGCTTTGATGGTGTGCATCCTGTTCTCCGACTGGTCAAAGACAATTGAGTGCTCCGATTCAAATACGTCCTCGGTAACTTCCATGCCATCAAGTCCGAACTTCTGGAAGATCTCCTCCCCTACTCTTGTCTCGCGATTATGGAATGCCGGAAGGCAATGAAGGAATTTAACCTTCTGATTTCCTGTTTTCCGAATGACTTCAGGGTTTACCTGGTAAGGCTTCAGCAGGTTTATCCTCTCTGTCCACACTGAATCAGGCTCACCCATCGATACCCATACATCTGTATAGAGAAAATCAACCCCTTTTACTGCCTCGTCAACATTATCGGTAATGGTTATGGTGGCACCTGTCTGCTTTGCTATCTCCCTGCATTTCAGAACCAGGTCTTCACTCGGCTCGCACGCCCTGGGCGCAGCAGCCCTGAAATCCATTCCCATTTTGGCGGCGCCCACCATCAGGCTGTTACCCATATTGTTTCTGGCGTCACCAAGATAACAGAAACTGATTTTGTTCAGAGGCTTGTCTGAATGCTCCATCATGGTCATAAAATCAGCCAGTATCTGCGTAGGATGAAACTCATTGGTAAGTCCGTTCCACACAGGTACACCTGAATATTTCGCAAGCTCCTCAACAACATCCTGCCCATAGCCACGATATTCAATCCCGTCATACATTCTGCCCAGGACCCTTGCTGTATCCTTCATCGACTCCTTGTGGCCTATCTGTGAACCGCTGGGGCCAAGATAGGTCACATGTGCACCCTGGTCGAAAGCGGCAACCTCAAATGCACACCTGGTACGTGTCGAGGCCTTTTCAAATATCAGCGCAATGTTTTTACCCTTAAGTCTCTGCTGTTCATATCCGGCATATTTTGCCTTCTTCAGGTCTACCGAAAGATCAAGCAAAAACTTTATCTCTTCCGGAGTAAAATCCAGAAGCTTAAGAAAATGTCTGTTACGTAAATTGTATCCCATAGTTATGATTATTTAGTTCTATTGCATATCTTATATCTTATATCTTATATCTTATATCTTATATCTGAAATCTGAAATCTGAAATCTGAAATCTGAAATCTGAAATCATCAGTCTTCATACTCCATCGTAATCTTCGACCCATACCTCTTGTCTTCAAGCTTAAAGGCCTCAGTAATTACACTCTTCCTGCCTCCATTTTTAATGAAGTTAAGGCATGCTTCTATCTTGGGCGCCATACTCCCCTTTGCAAACTGCCCCTCTTCAAGGTATTTCATCGCGTCAGCATAATTGAGAAACTCCTTGACTTCCTGGTTCGGCTTCTTGTAATTGATGTAAATGTAAGGCACATCTGTGAGAATATAAAACTCATCAGCACCTATTCCGGTTGCCAGCAACGATGAAGCCATATCCTTGTCAATCACTGCCTCGGCCGGTCTCACGTCTCCCTTCTCATCAATATATACCGGTACTCCGCCTCCGCCGGCCGCAATAACGATGTTACCTGAATGAACCAGGTCTGATATTATTTGCTTGTTCATTATTCCCACAGGCACCGGTGAAGGGACAACGCGTCTGAATCCGCCATCAGCCTTTACCTCCTCCTTGAATATCCAGCCTTTTGCCCTTGTAAGTTCATCAGCTTCTTCCTTGCTGTAAATCTTACCAACCCTCTTTTGAGGGTCTGAGAAAGCCGGATCATCCTTATCAACCATCACCTGCGTTACCAGGCAGACAACATTTTTCTCGATGCCATGCTTATTGAGAACGTTGCGAAGCATCCTTTCAATCATGTAGCCAATACCTCCCTGAGAGTCAGCCACACAAATATCGAGGGGCATCTGGGCGATACCGTACATATGTTCGCCTGCATCGTTTCTCATCAGTATATTGCCTACCTGTGGTCCGTTACCGTGTGTTATTACTATGTCAAAATTATCCCTGAGCAGAAAAACAAGGTTCTCAAGAGTTGCGGTGGTATTCTCCTCCTGCTCCTCTATCGTTCCGACCTGGTCACCCCTCAGAAGTGCGTTTCCGCCAAGAGCTATTACTGCAATCTTCTTTCTCATATATCTGGTATAATTTGATTAACACTTAAATTTCCCCCGGGCCGGTCGGTGCCAAATCTCCCCTGAAAAATGAAAACTACAAATCTATGAATTTCCGGCAATATTTCCGATGCCCCATGCAACTTTGATTCAAATCAGGTGGTCATCAAGAAAAACAAATGAATGCCATCAGAAGGCTCTGTATTAAAATATTCCTATTTTTACAAGGCACAAAACGAGTTACCAGGGTGAGATTTACTGTCTTATTTTCGATTATTGTTATAATTACCTCCGTAATAACAGGTTCCTGCAGAAATCGCGATTTTAAGGATATCAAAGAGGGAGAGATACACTATAGCATTACATACGGTGGCCCGGCCGGAATTATTCCCCGTGAGCTTATGCCGAAAACACTTGTTGTAAGTTTTAAAAAGGATAAGATTCTGTTCGACATCTTCTCTCCAATCGGAAATACCGGCATTGCCAATCTTGCTAATCATGAAAAAGGTCTGTATGACACCTATGTAAGCATGATCGGAGGACGCTATTTCTATGCCGGTGTTCCCGGAGAAGTACCGCCGGGACTATCATTGATGGAGGATATCGACATCAGGAAAACAGGTAAAGAGGGGCAGATACTTGGGTTCAACTGCATACAGGCAGAGGTCAGGCTGCCGGCAATGCCTGACTCAGTATTCGAAATATGGTATACAGACGAAATAGATATTAAAAAACCCAATGCCGCTACACCATTTCGTGAGGTAGACGGGGTGCTTATGCGTTTCTTCTTTTTCATGGGAGAGAGGGAATTCGTCTTTGAAGCCGAAGGCATATACAAGAAAGAGATTCCCGAGAAGGTTTTCAACAGGCGGGAAAGGTACCGTCAGGTTTCTAAAGAGGCTATCGACGAGTATATCATCAGGCTTGTCAACCTGTAACCAACTCAAAACTCCAATCCTCAGGCAATAATCATGGGTCTGTTTGAATGATCCTTTCGATTTGCTAATTTTGAGGTCTTATTCAGTGGAAAAATTAGCACTATTCTGATGGCAAAAAAACAGGGTAAGCCACGGGGTTCCGAACCCAATAACAGGAACAGTCAGAAAGATCCCACCTCAGGCGAACGGATCAGATTCGTATTTGGAACCCTGTTCACCGGTTTTGCAATATACCTTTTGTTTGCACTTATCGCTTATATATTCTGGTGGAAATCTGACCAGAGCATCAGCAGCCAGGTGCTTTCAGGAGCAGAGATACAGGCACGGAACTGGTCCGGCAAGAGCGGGCACTGGATAGCAGAATTGCTGGTCAGTAAAGGATTCGGAATTGCCGCCTTCCTATTTCCGGTAATGATTGGAGGAACAGGCCTCTGGTTTCTTAATCTGAGGCAGATCAGGATATGGAGTCTTTGTGTACGAACTGCCTTCGCAATAATAATCCTTTCCCTGGCTCTCAGCTTTATTTTCGGCACAGCCGGTGGTGCTCTCGGGAGCGGACCTGGTGGTGCTCACGGTTATTACGCTGTCAGCTGGCTCAACGCATTCATGGGTAAAATTGGAACAGGAGTGCTGGTAACCACCCTGGTACTTTCATATCTTGTATTCGCACTTAAGGTCAGCCCCGAAGAAATACTTAAAAGGATTCCGAGGATCAGGACGACGGATAATAATGAAGGCGAAGTGCAGCAGAAAGATAATTTACCCGATACTTTCATTGTTGACACGGAGAATGAACCGTTGACATTAACAGGTACCACTGGCGTTGATGACAATGTACGTCACGGCAAGATAATCTATGACTTTGAGCAGCAAGTCCCGGAAGAACATGACAAACACGATGAAGAGGATGTCTCGATTGATATCACCAAAGCTGAAGAGGGTGAAAAGCTGTCTGATGATGAGGTTCACAAGCTTATGGAAGACTTTGATCCCAGGCTTGATCTCCCGAGATACAAGTTTCCTCCTGTGACTCTGCTTACAGATTACCAGAAGGGAGGAGGATTTGATGACTCTGAGGTAATTGAGAATAAAAACAACATCATAAATGCACTTGCCGACCACAAAATAAATATAAGGTCAATTTCAGCCACTGTAGGGCCAACCGTAACACTTTATGAGGTTGTTCCTGAAAGAGGTATAAGGGTAGCACGCATAAAATCGCTGGAGAATGATATTGCACTTAACCTTTCAGCCTTGGGTATCAGGATTATCGCGCCTATTCCCGGCCGTGGCACAGTAGGAATCGAGGTTCCCAACAAACGACCGGAGATAGTATCAATGCGATCGCTGATTACATCGAAGGCATTCCATGATTCAAAAGCGGAGATAGCGCTGGCGCTGGGTCGTACAATTACGAATGAACCATTTATTGTCGACCTTACCAGAATGCCACACCTGCTGGTGGCAGGAGCAACGGGACAGGGCAAGTCTGTGGGGATTAATGCGATAATCACTTCCATACTTTACAAGAAACACCCGGCAGAGGTGAAGTTTGTGCTGATAGACCCTAAAAGAGTCGAGCTGCCGCTCTACGCAAAGATAGAGAGGCATTATCTGGCCAAGCTTCCCGGCGATGAGGATGCCATTATTACCGACACCCGGAAGGTAATAAATACCCTTAACTCATTGTGTATTGAAATGGACAGCCGTCTTGAGCTGATGAAACTGGCAGGTTCAAGAAACATCAAGGAATACAACGAGAAATTCATCAACCGACGCCTGAACCCGGAAAAGGGCCATAGGTATATGCCATATATTGTTCTGATTATAGACGAGTTCGCTGACCTGATAATGACGGCCGGAAGAGAGATTGAGGGCCCCATAGGCAGGCTGGCTCAGCTTGCAAGGGCTATCGGAATACATCTTATTATCTCAACGCAGCGGCCTTCAACCAATATTATAACCGGCTTCATAAAGGCAAATTTTCCGGTCAGAATCGCCTTCAGGGTCTTCTCATCGGTCGACTCAAGGACGATACTCGATGCAACCGGGGCAGACAGGCTCGTCGGCAGAGGTGATATGCTCATCTCGACGGGCAGTGAGCCTGTGAGGGTGCAGTGTGCATTCATAGATACTCCTGAGATCGAGGAGGTAACCGAGTACATAGGTTCTCAGCAGGGATATCCCGACGCCATGCTATTGCCCGAATATTTTGATGACAACGAGAACGGCCCGGCGGAGGTTGACCTGAAGAAGCGTGACAGCATGTTTGACGAGGCTGCCAGGGTTGTGGTGCAGCACCAGCAGGGTTCAACATCACTGATACAAAGAAAGCTTTCGATAGGCTATAATCGGGCCGGACGTATAATTGACCAGCTTGAAGCAGCAGGTATTGTAGGTCCGTTTGAGGGCAGCAAGGCTCGCGACGTACTCGTAAGTGATATGATGAGTTTGGAACAGATTTTGAACAGGCTTGATTGACATTAATACCTCGATTATGAAAAGGATGGGTTTATTGGTTCTTGCATCCGCACTCCTTTCGGTCAGTTATGGCCAGGAAGACCCTGAAGCCTGGAAAGCGCTTGAGAGATTTGCTTCAGTCGCCAGGACGGCTCCGTCAGTCTCAATTTCCTTTACCATGATTACTGCTGACGCAAAGGAGAATCGTACTGAAAAAATCGAAGGTAGTGTGGTTATCGCCGGTGATAAATACAGACTCACACTTCCCGAAAATACAACGTGGTTCAATGGAACCGACAGTTGGAATTATATGCCGTCTGTAAACGAAGTCGTTATAAGCCGTCCCGAAAAGGACGAGGTCTCATTCTTTTCAAAGCCGTCATTGCTTTTTGATATGTACAAGGACGACTACCGGCTACGACTGGTCGAGGAGTCTGCATCAGATCAGGTAATAGACCTCTACCCAAGGGATATAAGGTCTGACATGATACGGATAAGACTGACAATCTCGAAGAAAGGTTCAGAGCTGCGTACTGCCGAATACCGCACCAGAGACGGTATCACGATAACCCTGAATGTAACGGAATATAACCTGAAATTCAAACCCGACAACAGGTATTTCGACTTCAACCCTGCCAACTACAAGGGCATAGAAATCATTGACATGAGATAACAGGTATCAGGTATCAGGTATCAGGTATCAGG
>CAYUOS010000071.1:0-15690 GCA_964446435.1 uncultured Rikenellaceae bacterium
AAACTGGGAGAGGAATCCAGGTCACTGATAGCCCCTATGCCTTTCGAATATGATCCTGAGCTGAAATGCTACAAGGATATGCTATCGATGGGCGGAGGAGCTATGGGTTCACACGCAAACCAGAATCTGCCGAAAGCACAGGCACTGAAGGATGTCACCATGGCATGGTCAATTGCCCGTAACTATTCAAAGGGAGAGACAGTCCTCCACCTGAATGGCAGTTACCATTCGAACAGGCATGAGGGTATTGTATGGTACCTGAGGAAGTATAAGCCCGAACTGAAGATTGCGGTTATCAACCTTGTTCTCGAGGATGACCCGGCGGTACTTTCCGAGTCCAACATCAACAGTGCCGACTTCATAATTGCGGTTCCCCTGACGATGACCCGAACCTACTGACCTGAAGTCTTTCAGGCTTTTGCAGCTTTGCCGAGCAGCTTGCGGAGTTTATCGACTGAGCTGACAGCCGTCACATTACTCAGAGCAGAGACAGACTTGAGACCAGCCAGGTTTCCTGCGACAATTATCCTGCACCACGGAAGAGACTGGCTGAGGTTTCTTATTAGCTTCATCGGCTTCGGGGGGAGAGATGAAGATGCCCCTGTAACAACAAATTCAGGTTTTCTCTTTTCTGCCAGCGATATTACTGAATCAATAGGTGTCATCTGGCCAAGATAGATTGTCTCATAACCTTCCTTTCTGAAAACGTAGTCATAAAGAAGAAGTGGTAACTCATGCATTTCATTATCGGGAAGGAAAAGAATAGCTGACGGATAGCCGGCTTCAGGAAGCGGCAACGAAGACTCCAGGGCAGTGATTACCTGATTCCTGAAAATATTGCTGATAAAGTGTTCGTGACCCGGATTGATGGTTCCGGTCTGCCAGAGGTCGCCCACACGCCTGATAAAGGGAAATATAATTTCCTCTATGGTCTCTTCGATTCCTCTTGATTCGATAGACTGCTTCACAATGCTCTTTGCCGAAACAGTGTCAACTTCAAGCATTGCGACTAGCAGCCTCTCAGTTTCATCACTCTTGCGAGCCGACGCACCCAGTTGTTCTGAGACCATCGCGTCAAGCTGATCACCGGTCAGGCGGGCTATTTTTGAAACCTTCAGGCCATTTCTGTTGAGGATACCTATGCTGATTATTCTTCTGAGGTCCTCACCGGAATATACCCTCCTGTTGGTTGTTGTTCTCCTCGGCTTCATCAGGCCATATCGGCGTTCCCATATCCTTATTGTATGAGCATTTATGCCTGATAGCCGTTCAAGGTCCTTTATCGAAAATTCATCCATTATTCAAGGGTGTAATAATCAGCATAAATGTAAGCTTATTATCATAAAACCCAACGGGTGTTGTCTGGAATTCTGCTCGCCTCGAAGGCGAGCGGGTATACTATTCTGCAAGTTTGTACCAGACAGTAGCCTTCAGATTTTTTGTGGTTGCATATTAAGGTGATTTTTCCTTATCTTTGCAGCTGATTTGGTCGGTTGACCGAGTGGCTAGGTAGCGGTCTGCAAAACCGTGTACGGCGGTTCGACTCCGCCACCGACCTCAACGAAAACCCCGGGGAACGCAGTGAACCGGGGATTTTTATTTTATCCGGCCACGGCCCGCTTGCGAGGCCGGGGACGGTAAAATAAAAAGACCGGGGGTGCCGAAGGCAGACCCAGGGGTTTTCGCCACTATCCTGCAGACGGGTCTGTAATTGTTTTTGGCTTCCTCTGCTCCTTCCTTTTTCGCTCTTTTGCCTCAATGATTTCTGTCGCCCTGACCAATGCAGGCACAATATCGTCAAATACATTCTCTGCCCCTACCTTGTCAAGGAGTCCTGACTGCTGCAGCGAATTCATGGCCCCGGGGTGTACACCCGAGAAAATCAGCTTTATTTTCTCTCCCTTTGATTTCTTTAGCAGGTTCTCAAGGTTATTCATGCCAGTGGAATCTATAAAGGGAACCCTTCTCATTCTGAGGATTCTGACATGAACATCCCTGCTTGTTTCACGAACAATTTCATCAAATTTATGCGCTACACCAAAAAAGAACGGGCCCTTGATTTCATAAATATCAATCCCCCTGGGTATTTTGATAGAGCCAAGGTGCTCATCAAAAAGGGTCTCCTGCTCGGAAGAAAAGTCCACATCGCTTTTTAAGACTTCAATATTTGACGACTCTGAGACTCTTCTCAGGAATGTAACCATCGCAAGAAGCAGTCCAACCTGTATGGCAATAGACAAGTCAAATACCAGCGTAAGTGAGAAAGTTGTAATCAGAATCACACCCTCACTTCTCGGATATCGCAGAAATCCGATGAAAGTATGCCATTCACTCATTTTATAGGCAACGCCTATCAGTATTCCGGCCATGCAGGCCATGGGAATATGTTTAGCCAGCTTACCAAGAAAAAGAAAGATAACCAGAAGCACAATGGCATGTATCACCCCCGAAACAGGTGATCGCCCGCCGCTGCGAATATTTGTCATCGTCTTGGCAATCTGTCCCGAAGCAGGTATTCCCCCGAATAATGGGATAACCATATTTGCAATACCCTGCGCAACAAGCTCTTTGTTGGGTTTATGGGTTCCCCCGGTGTAACCATCAGCCACAATAGCCGAAAGCAATGACTCTATGGCGCAAAGCATAGCAATGGTGAAAGCAGGCTGAATCAGCATACTCACTTTCTCAAACGAAAAGTCGGGAACCCTGGGCAGAGGAATTGATGATGGCATTTCTCCGAATTTTGTTCCAAGGGTCTCAACGGGGATGTCGAAGAAATATACAAGCAGGGTGGTAACCAGGATGGCCAGAATAGACCCCGGCACCTTTACTGCCCTGGGGATGAATATGATAAAAACCAGTGTCAGCAATCCCAAACCCAGTGCGTATAGATTAGTTGTGTGAATATGACGGAAGAAGAGAGCCCACTTCCCAATGAAGGTTACAGCTGTATTTGGCAGGTCAATGCCAAAGAAAGTCTTAACCTGCGATGTAAAAATTATTGCTGCAATCGCACTTGTAAACCCAATCACGATGGGATAAGGCATAAAACGTATTATGGTTCCCATCTTAAAAAGCCCCATCAAAACCAGCATCAGGCCGGCCATGAAAGTGGCAATTACCAAACCATCCAGTCCATGTTGCTCAATGATGCTGTATACAATAACTACAAAAGCCCCGGCCGGACCACCAATCTGTACCCTGCTGCCACCAAAAACCGAAACAATAAATCCTGCTATTATGGCTGTAAGAAGGCCGGCATCAGGTGAAACTCCCGAGGCAATTGCATATGCAAGTGCTATCGGCATGGCCACAACACCTACGATGATCCCGGCACCAAGGTCTGATTGAAACCGTTTTCTGGTATAGTTTCTCAGGAATGTCATTCTGGAACTCACCCAATTTTAAAGTACAAAAATAAGGAATTTAAACTCAAGGCAGGGGTCCGCAAGCGAGTCATTATAGTTTTGTACAGGATATCCCGTGATTAATCACATTCCAATTGCCTTTAGTCAAAAAGCAATCTTATAGAGACCCAATTAAACCAAACATTAATACTTTTATGGGTCAAATGAGAAATTAAACAGAATTAACTTATTAAGCGATATGGCTGAACAATTTTCAATCAGTCCGTCCGGTGAAAAATTCCCGATTCCGGAAGCAGGAGAATACAATACCGAATTCGAGCGCCTGCAGAAGAGAGCCGCAGAAGAGAGAGCCAAAGGACGAGAGATAGTGGTAGTAATGGGCGTGGGGTTCGTTGGAGCGGTGATGGCAGCAATTGTGGCCGACTCAGTTGACAAGACCAGCGGTGAACCTTCTAAGTTCGTAATCGGTATGCAGCGTCCAAGTGTGCGGAGCTATTGGAAGATACCTCTACTGAACAGGGGTGTTTCCCCTGTAAAGGCAGAAGATCCCGAGGTTGATCCTATGATTGAGAGATGCGTAAAAGAGAAGAAAACCCTGATGGCTACATATACCTACGACGTACTAAGGCTTGCCGATGTCGTTGTGGTGGATGTCCAGTGCGACTATCATAAAGATGAACTGGGCAATGTCAGGAATGGCGAGACTGAGATGGCAGCCCTTGAAGCTTCCCTTCATGAGATAGCAGAGCGTATACCACCCGAAGCACTTGTACTGATAGAAACAACAGTTGCTCCGGGAACCACCGAACAGGTCGCTTACCCTATTATGAAAAAAGCATTCAGAAAACGCGGTATAAAGAGCGACCCACTGCTGGCTCACAGCTATGAGAGGGTTATGCCCGGGCGTAACTACGTTGCAAGTATCCGCGATTTCTGGAGGGTATGCAGTGGAACAAATGAAGAAGCCAAAAGGAGGGTTGAGAAGTTTCTTAAGGAAGTACTGAATACTGAGAAGTATCCGCTTACCGTAATGGACAGGCCGATTGAATCTGAAACCGCGAAGATTATCGAGAACAGCTACAGGGCTACCATCCTGGCATTCATGGATGAATGGAGTCTCTTTGCAGAACGCAATGGAGTTGACCTGATCAAGGTCATTAAGGCAATAAAGGTAAGGCCGACCCACAGTAACATGATCTTTCCCGGACCGGGTATTGGAGGATACTGCCTGCCGAAGGACGGTGGACTTGGAGTATGGGCCTACAAACATATACTTGGCTTCGAGGATGACATCTTCAAGATAACCCCGATGGCCATCGACATCAATGACACCCGTGGCCTGCATGTTGGACAGCTTACCCGCGATGCCTTAAGGAATATGGGGCAACCTATTGCCGGCTCGGAAATACTGGTGCTTGGCGCTGCTTACCGCGAAGACGTGGGAGATACCCGCTACAGCGGCTCTGAAATAGTAATCAGAAAACTCGCAGAAATGGGGGCAGAGATCAGAGTTCACGATCCTTATGTTGAGCATTGGTGGGAATTTGAACAGCAGGATACATACCCGGGCGTGGGACAAAGCAAGGCTCGCTTCTTCCGTAACCAGGAAAGACTGAAAGATATTCGGATTGAACCTGATCTCGACAAAGTACTTAAGGATGCAGACGCCGTGATACTTGCGGTACCTCATAAGGCATACCTAGACCTTGACCCCGATGAGGTTGTCAGAAAAGTTGGCAAGCCGTTAGCTATTATTGATTGTTTCGGAATTTTATCAGACGACAAGATAAGGCGCTACTTCAAGCTGGGCTGTGAAGTCAAGGGGCTTGGCCGCGGCCACATACAAAGAATTAAAGAGGAGGTCAGGAAAGGCTGAAAGAATAGGGTTCATAGATTTCCTGCAATGGTGGTGATAAATCCGTTTAAAGCCACCCACGCCCCTGAGCATATCAGACTATCAAACCTGTCGAGAAAACCTCCGTGCCCGGGTATGATATTGCTGAAATCCTTAACACCGAATCTTCTTTTATAGAATGAGGAGAGGAAATCGCCCATAAAGGCAAACAGCACAACCCCAGCCCCCAGCCACATCGCCTTCAGTGGAGTGACTGCTATGAGACCTTCTGCCAGAATTGAGCTCGGAATGGCTACAAGGGCTCCACCTATAAGGCCTTCAACAGTTTTACCCGGACTAACAGAGGGGAACAACTTCCTTCGACCCCAGAGCTGACCGGTTATCTGGCTGAAACCGTCAAATATTGATAGTATCAGGAAAGTGAATAGGATAACCCCCATATCCATTCCGCTGAAAACAAAGAATCCGAAAGATAGTACTGCGAAGATTCCTGCTGACTCAAGAAAGAATTTCATCCGTTGGTAACCAGACCTCCTGAAAAGCAGAAAAAGCTCATATAGCCCCCTGACAATAATAATGATTGCCAGAAGCCTGAATAACTGTGTGTTAATTACTATACTGAAGAACAGAAGGTTGATAATTACGAAATATGAAATCAGCTTTACCCAGCTTTTTCGGGCAACTGAAGCCTCCTTCCGTTGGTTAATAAACCAGAAGCAGATAGCTCCCAGGCTAAAGTAGACAAGTATCAGTATGTATATGGTCAGTACCATACAGGATGATACTCTGGTTACTCTTTATCCTATCAGCATAAGAATTCCAAAGGCTATCATGCCAATAGCATACCACCGCCTTACTGCTCCGTCTGCACGGTTAACCTTTATCCTGGACATAAACCTCGGGCCCACCACTGCTCCGACTATCGTTCCGGATGTAAGAAAGCAGACAAGGGTTAGATCAATATCTCCAACCACGACATGGGCCATAAGAGATGAAATTGTGTTTGCGCTCACAACCATCAGGGTAGTACCCAGAACAACCGACAGTGGCATATGCATAGTAAACATTCCTGCCATAACCGGTGCGTTTCCGCTGGTACCGAAAGTACCGGTAATCAATCCTGCAAGAAACCCGAAAAAGAGGCACTTCAATATTCTCTGAACGGGAGATCCGGCAGATAAAACCGTTCCGTTGGCTTCAGCCCTTCTTCGCCTCCAGTTATTTATCAGCATATGGGTTGCTATTACGATCGAATAGATACCAAAACTGGTTTTGAGATGCTCAACCGACATAATCTTTACCAAACTTGCCCCGCACAGGGCTCCAAGGACACCGGCTGCAGCGAAAGTGAGGCCCTTGCGCAAATCAACATTCCCATGGCGGTAATGACCGTAAGACCCTACGATGCAGA
This sequence comes from uncultured Rikenellaceae bacterium, assembly GCA_964446435.1. GTDB lineage: Bacteria > Bacteroidota > Bacteroidia > Bacteroidales > VadinHA17 > SLNP01. Next base: position 6,635 of record CAYUOS010000071.1, read on the forward strand.
TTGGGATGGTTGCTGAAAGTGAAGTTGCAACCGCTATCTGTGGTTGAATATTAAACAGAAGAGTAAGAACTGGCAGAAAGAAGAAGCCGCCACCGCCACCTACCATTGAACCGATAAAACCGACAACAAACCCTGCAACGGGTAGCCAGAGATAGATGTACTCAAAAGATGAATGAAATATCATGCTATGTTATTAGAGGGATTATTTTTCTCTTTAAGGACCCAATATAGTCCTTTCACATTTGACCTCATTTCGGGAATTACCATTTGTATAATAATATGCTCAACGGCTCCCAATAAACCCCATGTTATCATGAAATAGTAAAAGGGAGTGATAAACCCGATGGTAAAGAGGCATATAATGAAGGCTCCCTGGATATATCCACTGATTTTTGTGATATAAAGATGAAAACTTGGCAACCTGCCAAATTTCAGCAGTGCAACCACAATTGTCAGTAAAAGAAAACCTATAAAAATGATAAAACTTGTTATGTGGGGCATAAAATCATCAAGCTTGAAGACATAGATTCCGACAAACGCAAGGATGTAATTGAAATTATCAGCGAATGAATCGAGCCTTGCCCCGAATTCCGATTCCATATTGAACCTTCTCGCAATAAAACCGTCGGCAACATCAGTCAGCAGGTTGATTACCAGGAAAACGGCAAATAATGTCTCCCGTTGCGAGAGAGCGAACCACAGAATCACAGGGAACATGAGTAGCCTGTAAAAGCCAAGTATATTTGGCAGGGTCCATATACTTTCTCTTCTCAAAGTGTCAGTTTAAGTTGATAAATGTCCTCTCTCTATCCTGCTTTGATATTCTACCTGTTATAAAGATACGAAGAAAAAAACCCCGGAAATACTCCCGGGGTTAATTAGACAGTTTCAGTCTCTGCTATCTTAAAGTCGTTAACTCGAAATTCTTAACGGTCTTATTTCCCTTATAGACTTTAACTCCTTCGTATGCAACGGTATCATAACCTGATTTCGTGGCAAACAGTGAATAGGTGCCCTCAGGAACGCCAATGATTGCATACTTGCCCAATGAATCGGTATACGCAGTTGTAATTATCGTATCCTTCTTCAACCATACGGCAGCATCCTTAAGCTTGGCAGCAGACTTGTCTGTTACAACTCCCTCAACCCTTCCTGCCGTCGATATATTCACAACCCTGATAACCGGCTTCAGGATAAATCCCCTGATTCCGGCCGGTGTAAACGGGTTCCCCTGCAATACAAATGATCGTGAAAGGTCGAAATCGATAAGCAACTCCTCGGTCAAGCCTTCAGAAATCACCAGTGACGGCTCAACCAATAGTTTTAGTCCTGTCTGACTTCCACTCGGCACCTTGATATTGAACTCTATCCCGGTTATGAGTTTCAGGCCAGCATCGCTAACATACAGCCTTATCATATCATACTCCCCGGCAGGAATCTCCATGTCGAGAAGGTCTGCAACGACTCCGTTCCTAAGCTCCAGCAGGTTGAATGTCTCTGGCTCATCTGTTAAAAGCATGAAAGGATTGCCATCGGGTTCTCCGTCTCCAACCTTCCTTATCTCTACCTTCGAAATCGTTATGGTAGCCGATTCAATAAGATCCATTGGGAATGGAGCATCTGTAACCTTAATTACGAGCCTACCCATTCCTGAGGTATTCTCTGCCTTCTGGCATGACGGTATAAGTGCCACAAGCACTGCAGTCATAATTAAAAGGAAAATCCACTTTGCTTTCATTTTCTATATTTTTTATAAAGTTACTAATTATTCTTTTTAACTGACTACCTTCCTGAGGGAAGTTTTCCTTTACCTGTTTTTACAGCAGCCCTCTTGGCAGCATTGTTGTTAACAGCCTTTCCTGCATTTGCTCAAAAATATACCCCTGAAAATGAAAAAATCATGAATTTTTGGGAAAATCGAGAATAAAACTGGTTCCCAGGCCAACTATTGAAGTAACCGAGATTTTTATTCCATGAAAATCGGCTATGGCCTTTGTAATAGCAAGGCCTATTCCGGTTCCCTCCTGGTTTCTTGCGCCACGGCTCTTGAACCTGGTAAAAAGATTGTCTATCTGCAACTCTGTAAGACCCCGGCCAGTATCTGATATTGATATTCTGAATTTACTGTCCGATCTTTTTTCTTCTATGGTAACCCTCCCTCCGGCATCAGTGTTCTTTACACCATTATATATAACGTTATAAAACATTGAGAATAGTAGTTCCCGGTTGGCATTCTGAAACAGAAACTCAGGAGAACAATTATTAATAAGACTTATTCCCCTATCCTCAGCAACCGGTTCAATTTCCGCAATAACCTCCGCTATCAGTTCTCCCGGCCTCACATCATCGTTTCTCAGATACTGACTGCTCTCAATTCGGGCAATGGTAAGAAGAGAATTCACCAACGCCTGTAGCCGGTGAAGAGTTTTAAGAGACTCTTCGATCTTCATTGCCATGGCATCATCAATATCCTCCCTTATAAGGATATTTTCCAGCTTGCTCCTGATAATCGAAACAGGAGTTAAAAGCTCGTGCGATATGTTAACCGTTGTCTCCTTCTCCTTACTGAACAGCTCTTCTATCTGTACCATCTGCTCCGTAAGGGTCTTGTCAAGTTGAATAAAATCTGATGTTGTGGTTCTTACAGGCTCCTTGTCAAAGCTGCCCGGATCAGGTTTATCTTTAAGTTTCCCCGTGATTCTGTCAAGGGGAATCAACAGGATATTGGTAAACTGCAGATCGGCAATAAGAGTTAATACTATTATCAGCACAATGAAAAGGATGATAACCCGGGTAATATTCCTTTTAGCCACTAAAATACTTTCGATACTTTTACCTACCTCCAGCAGATAGGGCTGATCATCAATTATGAGTGAATAATGAAGCACCCTGTAATCGATCTCCTCCTCCTCAATAAGTCTGACTGACACATCTATATGATTTATAACTCCGTTATAATCAATACGTTCAATACTCACAAACTCTTCCTTAAGTATATTGTAACTGCCAAACGCATCGCCGGCATCAGCACTTATAAATGGTTCAATTCCGATTTGCACAATAAGGTCAATAACCTGTTCACGTTTCCTGATAAGTTCGTAATCAATCTGTCTCAGGTTTATCCTTTCAACTAAATAGGGAAGAAACATCAGGAAAAGAAGCGAAACAGCTAGCTTCGATACCATACTGAAAAGGGCAAGCTTGAACTTCAGTTTCATAATTGTAATCGGTTTTGCATTCTACAGCTCAAGTCTTACCCGGTATCCCACACCTCTTACTGTCTCCAGCCATGGGGTCGGTGCATAGGAATTAAGTTTCTTCCGGAGGTTCTTTACGTGAACGTCAATGAAATTACTGTCATACTGATCGTCAAGCATATTACCCCAGACATGCTCGTATAACTGGTGTCGCGCCAAAACCTTATCATGGTTTAAAACAAGATACTGCAACAGATTAAACTCCTTCCGGGTCAACTCTACTTCAACTCCTGAATGGGTAACTATTCTTGACTGGGTATTAATAGTAAATTCTCCCACAACCATCTCCTGGTTAACTACATTGAACTTTCTCCTCGCTACGGCATTAATCCGTGACAGAAGTTCAACCAGGGCAAAAGGCTTTGCAAGGTAATCATCGGCTCCGAGATCAAGACCCTTAACCCTGTCTTCAACTGCCCCGCGTGCAGTAATTATTATAAATGATGCCTCACTGCCAAGTGTTTTTGCCTCCCTTATGAGATCCAGTCCTTCATAATCTGGCAGTCCCAGATCTAGGAGAACGAAATCGTAGAGATTGATCGCAATTTTTTCAGAGGCATCAACCCCGGAATAAGCCATATCGCAGATAAAGTTCTCCTTCCTGAGGAAACTCTCAATTTCAGCTGCCAGACTTTTTTCGTCCTCTACTATCAGTACATTCATCCGGTGTGGCTTAAAATATCCTGAAATATGCTGAGGCCGTTAGAACGAAACCCTTTGAGATATAGGCAGAATAGTCTGAACTGAGTGGCAGTACATACCCCGCCTCTACCTCAATGCTGAATTTGTTGAAATTCAGAGAAACCGGCAATCCGAAATCTGCCTCAAGTAATCCAAATCTTCTTGAATATATTGTTGAAGAAGTTGCAGCAGGTATGCCAAAAGGCTTGCCAAAAGGAGGGAGGCCTGAAGAAACCGTATCGCTGCTGGTAACCGTTTCCGCGGTAATAATTGTTCCTGCTATGATGTTGAAATAGGGATCAAACGAAATATTGGCCCTGCCACCGAAAATATCCTGCGTCTCAAAGTACCTCGAATTCCTGAACTGCACGTATGCCTGCGAGTACGCAGATACTATGCCCCCGAGAGAGATTTTGGAATAGAGAATCCTCCAGTCAAATCCAAGGGTAAGATCACTGTATAGAAAGTTCCCGAAGAGGCTGTCCCTCAGCGACGGGGCGACAAGATAACCATACAGTCCGGCTGAAATATCAAACCATGAGTTGAAAACATGACTCCAGCTTACCGAACCGCTATTAATCGGAAGAATGGGCGAAAACCCGGAAAGGTGTATTGATGAAATGGAGAGGTAAAATTCATTGCTGACAGCATAGCTCAGCGCAGAATAAGCATATGGCTGGCCTTGTGAAATGGTGGATCCAAGATAGATCATATTGTTCCCGTATCCGATACCCCCATACAGAGCTCTGGCATCTGCTGCTGTATTAACCGCTGAAGTATCTTCACCGGCTGAAACCATAGAACTTTGATCCTGGCATAATACAGCCAGTGATGTTGCCAGATAGAGTGCAATACAGAGAGCTACGGTCCACAAAACCTTTAACGAGAAAGCCATCGGCCTGGATATTTTAAATTACCTTCCGCCCTTCCTTCCTACTCCTGCCGGTTTACCTACACCTTTTGGTATAGCGGTTCCCCCGGGTCTGATAACAACAGGAGGCCTGGCTCCCTTTGCCTTGCTCATGTCGGGCTTGGCTCCTTTTACCTGCTTTACGGCCTTTGACGGGTTGTCAACTGCATTATTGCGTGCCTGCTGACTTATAATATTGCCTGTCTGGGCTCCTTTAGCTTCGGTAACAGCCCCCCTGGTCTCAATCCTGACCTTCATGGTGTCATTAACAACAGTTACCGTCTGGGCCTTTACACTGATACATCCAAATACTATCAATATCAGGAACAGTAGTATTTCTTTGATCCCTTTCATATTCCCGTTCATTTCCCTTAATAGTGCAAATATAGTTAATATACTGTAATAAAAATGATTAAGCAATTTCAACATTAGCCTATATGACAAATGTAAATCCTGTAAAGTGAAGAAAAGATGAATAAGTTAAAAATATCACGTGTATGTTTTACACTTTTAAAACTTTGTAATAAATTGCACTTGCAAAAACACAAGTCTGATATGAAATCTGCCAAAACCGTTGCCGTATTACTTCAGTTCATACTTATGACATCTATCTGCCAATCCCAGCAGACAGGTGCCACGGGAAGAAGGGTAGCTGAAAGCTCACCTGTTTCATTTGAAACCTACAACCCCAGGGTTATCCCGGTAAGCCTGACAGGTCATGATTCAAACCGCGTAACCATCGCCTACGCAGCAGAGGGATACACAGCAGCAGAATTGCACACCTTCCCCGGCCACGTCAGGGCAGCCGTTGGATATCTGTCAACTGACATCCTTTCAACCCGTCCATACCCTCGTTACTTCAACTTCTTCAACATCTACAGGATTGAACTCGAGAGTCCGGAATCAGGTATCAGCCGGGCCCCTTCGTTCGGACAGCCACTGACAATGGAGGTTAAAAATGTTATTGGCGGAACCAGGGACGAGGACCGTCTGGGCTGGGTAAACGGCAGACTTGCTGAGGCAATGTTCGTGGAGGCAGCCGAATCGGCCGGAATTGGTGAATTCAACTGGAAGTATGCCATACTTAACAATGCCGGCTACCATAACTCAGGAGGAAGGCATGTGGTATTCTCATACAACTACGCCCGCGAGATTGCTCTCCACGAGGCGGGCCACGGCCACCACCAGCTTGCCGATGAGTATTACGGCAGGGGTGTCTTTACCAGGCCTGAACCACGCGAAGTCAATGTCACAGCCGATTCAACAGGTGCAAAATGGAAACACTGGCTGGGCTATGTCGATGCAGACACCATCCTTGGAACAGTAGGAGTTTACGAGGGTGCGGTGTATGCCGACAAGGGGGCCTACAGGCCTACCCCCAACAGCAAGATGGGCTGGACAAGCGACCGCAGGCCTGCTTCTTTCAATGCAATAAGCAGGGAGAAGATAATTCTCGACATCTATGATATTGTCAGGCCTCTTGACTCCTTTGCCGACACGGCATTAGTTCATGCAAATCCTGACAGCCTGTGGGTAAGGCCGGTAGACAGTAATGTTATCAGAACAGACTGGTATGTAAACGGGAGGCTTATCGCATCCGACGGAGGCACATCGCTGCCACTGAAAATGATTGGCACAAGGAGAGGTACCTACACAGTAAGGGCCCATTCATATGACGAAGTGGTAAAGCATGCATTCTCAGACAATTCAAATCCACACCCCCTTGATCTTGTGAGGCGCGATCTCCATAAACTTCAGCAGGAAGTCATCTGGAAAGTCACTATCACCAGACGCGTGAGATGACAACCTCACTTCCGGAACAGTACTATAATCTGATAACAGTCACCACAACTCTCCTGTTACGCGCCCTTCCTGCGGCTGTCTCATTTGATGCGACCGGCATCGCCGAACCCATGCCTGAGGTAACCAGTCTGTCGCGGGTTATTCCCAGCCTGATAAGTTCACCTGCCACTGCGTTGGCCCTTTCAACAGAGATAAGCTTGTTGTCGAACTCCCTGCCCTCGTTGTCTGTGTGACCCACAATTTCAATCTTCATTGATGGATTATCCCTGAGTACCCCCGCGAGAGCTGCAACGGCAGGCAACGAGTATGGCTGAATAGTTGACCCTCTGTAGTCGAACCGCAGATACAAAATAGTCTCGCCATTGATTGTCAGGTCATCTCGTATACTTTCGGGTGTAAGCTCCTGGTTGATCTCCGCCTTCTCCATTATACGCAGCGTATAATAGAATTCCCCGGCCGCCATATCAGCCCACACTTCCACATCCTCGCCCTGAACCACCATGCACAACTTGTCTCCATCGTGGGCACACATTTTTGCCTTCAACTCTTTGCCTCTTGTCGAAAATGCTGACAAAATCTTCGCCACTGACAGGTCAACATCACTCTCGTAATAGTAGTAGAGCATCCTGCCTGAAATAATCATTTCATTGCCATTTTCATCAAAAAACTTGTGAGTGGCAGGCTCTCTTACTTCATACTCAAGCAATTTGAATCCCTTCATGCGGGGAAAAAGAGGATGGTCGGAGGAACCCGGGAGATCCTGGGCATTAAGCAACAGCCCACAGCAATAGCTGATTATCAGTATTGTAATTGACCTTTTCATAAAAGAGTATTTATTGTTGCCTGAAAATTTCCCCTGAGAAAAGTCAACAAAAGGTATGAAAAAGATCGGTGCGATACAAATTTTTAACAATAGGTCCCTACCGGCTCATTGTCACACCCACTGAACCAATATTGCCGCCAAGTGGAGGATTCATCTTTCTGATTCTTACGGTAGCTTTTTTTATACCCGGCAGATTAGCGTAGAGAGCATCGAGTATACGTTTGGCGATATGCTCGAGCAGGTACGATTTCTTCTCCATCTCGGCCTTTATTGTTCTGAATGCCATCTGGTAATCGGTAGCATCCTCCAGCCTGTCTGTCTCCCCTGCCCTTTCCATTTCAACCTCCATCTCAAGGTCAACAAGAAAGCGGTTCCCTACTATCTGTTCCTCACGATAGTGACCATGAAAGGCGTAGAACTCCATGTTCTCAATAACAATTGTACCCATATGACATAATTGAGCAGACCAAATATACAACAAGAGGTTAAATTCCCGAATTTTACCCCCTGATAATTAATACGGCTACTGAAACTGTTGTATTTTTGCAACTGTTTTGAAAGATTTATCCAAGATGAGATCTACCGAGGAACCCACAGGCGAACGCACCGCGAGCCTCAACTTTATTGAAGCGATAATTGAAAATGACCTCAGGGAAGGCAAAAACGGCGGGACGGTTGTTACCCGGTTCCCCCCTGAGCCAAATGGTTACCTGCATATAGGACATGCAAAGGCTATCTGCCTTGACTTTGGAATGGCCGCGAAGTACGGCGGCAAATGCAATCTACGCTTCGACGACACAAACCCCATCAAAGAGGAACAGGAATATATAGATGCGATCAAGGAGGATGTCAAATGGCTAGGGTTCGACTGGGAGGACAGGGAATTCTATGCATCTTACTATTTCGTGCAACTATACGAATTTGCTGTCGATCTGATTAAGCGCGGACTCGCCTATGTTGACGACCAGAGTTCCGAGGCCATTGCAGCACAGAAGGGAACGCCGACGCAACCCGGGCAGCATAGTCCGTACCGTGAGCGTACTGTTGAGGAGAACCTCGATCTGTTTGAAAGGATGAACAAGGGTGAGTTTCCCGAGGGAGCCCGGGTGCTTAGGGCTAAAATCGACATGGCATCACCCAACATGCACATGCGCGACCCGGTTATCTACCGTATCATCAATGCTCCTCATCACCGTACCGGTACAGACTGGAAAGTCTACCCGATGTATGATTTTGCACACGGACAGAGTGACTATTTCGAAGGCATAACCCACTCGCTCTGCACTCTTGAATTTGAGGTACACCGGCCCCTTTATGACTGGTTTATTGACAAGCTTAAAACCGGTGAGTACCGGCCGCGACAGATAGAATTCAACCGTCTCAACCTCACCTACACGGTGATGAGCAAAAGACTTCTGTTGCAACTTGTCAATGAGCGGAAGGTAAATGGCTGGGACGACCCGCGCATGCCAACCCTTTCTGGAATGCGGCGCCGTGGATATACCCCTGAAGCTATTCCAAAACTTCTTAAAAGCGAGCTTTCAAAAATAAACAATCACTCTTTTTGCCGCAATGCGGCATA
>CAYUOS010000072.1:0-15672 GCA_964446435.1 uncultured Rikenellaceae bacterium
CTGCAGATTTGATGAGTATTTCCAGCTCCCTCGTCAGCGCTTCCCTGGCGGCAGGATAAAACCTTCCTGCAGCAGATGGAATTCTGTCTTGTCTGCTATCTTCAGGTTCGTTCATCTTTCATTCTCTTCTTTGCTCTACCATGACAGGGTGTAAAACCATCTGAAAGGGATTATGCAATAAAAGTACTCAAAAAGGTGAGATTGAAGGGTTGGAGACTATCCGGGATCACAAAAACACAAGATGCTCTTTCAGAATTGATCCTTTATCATCAATTCCATAGATCTTGATTCCGATGCTCAGCTGAGCGTTTGCGATCATATCTGTAATTGGAGCAAGCTCTTCCTTGATATCCTCATTCTCCATCTCTTCAAAATCCTCTATTGTAAAATAGAGATGGATGAACAGAACATAATCCGGTTTGGAAATGGTTGACAGTTCCCTTGCTATTTTTGCGATCCAGATTGAAGTGGCGGTATTGAAATACTCGAGGTTGAGCCTGAGGTTTGTAACTGGTCTTGGATTCTTCACATACTCCTGCACCCATTTGAAAACAGGTTCATAGACCCTGATAGCGTTTTCCGGAATTGACCTGCCTGAGAGTGTAAGCTCCCCTGTATGTGAGACGAGATCTGCCGATGGTGTTTTTGCGGTGGCCTGTAAGTGGAGATCTTCCAGTTCTTTCATTATATTATTGATGTGACAATCTTTGATGTAACAACTACGTAAATATAACACTTATTTGATATCACTATTTGAATGTTCATCAAAAAGAAACACGGAATAGTCAAATATATTTGTTGATTGGTCTAACCACAGGCTGGTAATTGAACTCCCGGTATATTGCTTCGCACAATCGTGAAGTGGCCTTTAACTATATATGATAAGGCATAAAGTATTATATTTGCACGCTGTAAAATTCATGGCAGATGGAGGCACTACTTACTGGTTACATAACAGAGGCTTTGAAGGATTTGTACAATTGTGATCCTGACCCGGCGGCGATACAGATACAGGAGACCAGGAAGGAGTTTAAGGGTGATTTTACCGTTATAGTTTTCCCCCTGATCAGATATTCAAAAAATACTCCGGAAGCCACCGGAACTGCTCTGGGAAATTATCTGGCCGGCAAAAACGAATACATCTCGGGATTCAACGTCATAAAAGGCTTTCTTAATCTTGTCTTCTCAGACAGGTTTTGGCTTCAGACCTTCATAGAGATCAGTGAAGTTGAAAATTATGGCTTAAGGGATACACGAAAAGATGCGAGGGTGATTCTTGTCGAATACTCCTCTCCGAATACCAACAAGCCGTTGCATCTTGGGCATATCAGGAATAATCTTCTGGGCTTTTCACTGTCGAGAATCCTGTCTGCCGCTGGCAACAGGATTATAAAAACAAATATAGTAAACGACAGGGGAATACATATCTGTAAGTCGATGGCCTCATGGTTGCGGCACGGAAATGGAGAAACACCCTCTTCAACAGGAATGAAGGGCGATCACCTTGTAGGAAAGTATTATGTGATGTTCGAAAAGGACTTCAGGAGTGAGGTCGACAAGCTTGTTGCTGAAGGAATGGAACCTGATGCTGCAAAAGAAGAAGCCGCTTCGATTAAGGAAGCCAGGGAGATGCTGAGAAGATGGGAGGCCGGCGACAATGAGACTGTCGATCTCTGGAGAAGAATGAACGAGTGGGTATACGAGGGTTTTGACGTTACCTACAGAAAACTCGGAGTAGAGTTCGACAGGATATATTATGAATCGGAGACCTACCTCAGGGGCAAGGAGCTTGTACTTGAGGCTCTTGAGAAGGGGTTGTTTTACCGGCGCGATGATGGATCTGTGTGGGCCGATCTTACTGAAGTCGGGCTTGATCACAAGTTGCTTCAGAGAGCCGACGGAACAGCTGTATATATGACGCAGGACCTTGGAACTGCAGTAATCAGATTTGAGGATTATTCCTTCGATCAGACTGTCTATGTTGTTGGTAATGAGCAGAACTATCATTTTCAGGTACTGAGTGCGCTGCTTTCAAAGATGGATTATCCATGGGCGGGAGGACTGAAACATTTCTCTTATGGCATGGTGGAGCTTCCGCATGGAAAGATGAAATCAAGGGAAGGCACGGTAGTTGATGCCGATGACATAATTGAAGAGATGATTGTTACGGCGCGCGACCTTTCCCAGGAACTCGGCAAGCTCGATGGGTTCAGTGAATCTGAGAAAGAGGAGGTATTCAGGAAGGTAGGCCTTGGAGCCCTGAAATATTTCATCCTCAAGGTTGACCCTAAGAAGAACATGGTTTTCAATCCTGAAGAGTCGGTCGACTTCAATGGGAATACCGGACCGTTTATTCAGTACACCTTCGCCCGAATAAACTCGGTGCTCAAGAAGGCAGAGTCAATGAAGTTGCCTGAGAGGACTTTGGAAATGATCAGGATTGTACCAATACTGAAGGAGATTGAACTTATAAAGCTGCTAAGAAGGTATCCTGCTGTGGTATCCGATGCAGCATCACAGATGAATCCCTCGGTTGTTGCAAACTATGTCTATGAGCTTGCAAGGGAGTATAACCAGTTTTACCATGAACACTCCATCCTTAATGAGCCTGATGGTGAGAGGCGTGACTTCAGGATACACCTTTCATCAAAAATAGCAGGCGTGATCTGCTCTTCCATGTGGTTGCTGGGTATTGAAATGCCTGAGAGAATGTAATAAATGAAACTATTCGATATCTATGTTTGAGAATCTGAGTGAAAAGCTGGAAAGATCGTTCAGGCTTCTGAAAGGTCAGGGCCGAATTACGGAGATCAATATAGCTGAGACGCTGAAGGATGTAAGGAGAGCCCTGCTTGATGCTGATGTGAATTTCAAAATTGCCAAGCAGTTTACCGATACCGTCAAGCAAAAGGCACTTGGCCAGGATGTGCTGAAGTCTGTCAAGCCTTCGCAGATGATGATCAAGATTGTTCACGATGAACTGGTTGAGCTGATGGGAGGCGATCAGAGTGAGATCAACATCAAGACCAATCCTTCAATAATACTGATAGCCGGACTTCAGGGTTCAGGTAAAACTACATTCAGCTGCAAGCTGGCCGGAATGCTGAAAAGCAAGAGGGGTAAGAAACCATTGCTGGTTGCCGGCGACGTTTACAGGCCTGCAGCAATTGATCAGCTAAAGGTTCTTGGATCGCAGATAGATGTACCGGTATACACCGAGGAAGGCAGTATGAACCCTGTGTCGATTGCCACAAACGCTGTAAGGGAGGCAAAGAAGAACGGACACGATCTGGTAATAATAGACACTGCGGGCCGTCTTGCTATCGATGAGCAGATGATGAACGAGATTGCCTCGATCAAAAAGAGCCTCAATCCTCATGAAATACTATTTGTAGTTGATTCAATGACGGGACAGGATGCTGTCAACACTGCCCGTGAATTCAATGAAAGGCTCGATTTTGACGGGGTCGTGCTAACAAAGCTTGACGGAGATACCAGAGGTGGAGCAGCCCTCTCAATAAGGGCAGTTGTTCACAAGCCCATCAAGTTCATAAGTTCGGGAGAAAAGCTTGATGCCATAGATATTTTCTATCCTTCAAGAATGGCCGACAGGATTCTCGGCATGGGAGACATTGTGTCATTTGTCGAGAAAGCCCAGGAACAGTTTGATACAGAGGAGGCAAGGAGGCTCCAGAAAAAGATTGCGAGAGATCAGTTTGACTTTAATGATTTTATCAATCAGATCCAGCAGATAAAGAAGATGGGCAATATCAAGGACCTTATGTCAATGATTCCGGGCGCAGGGAAAGCCCTTAAAAACCTTGATATTGATGATGATGCGTTCAAGGGGGTAGAGGCTATAATAAGAAGCATGACCCCCGGTGAACGCGCCAATCCCGATACCATAAATGGCAGCAGAAGAAAACGGATAGCGGAGGGTAGCGGTACGACTGTACAGGAGGTCAACAGGCTGTTGAAACAGTTTGATGAGACAAGAAGAATGATGAAACAGATGACAGCCAGGGGAGGGGGTAATCTGGCGAAACTTGCCGGAAGGCGATAAAATATAAAGGTATGTACAAGATTATTGATGGCAGGCAGATTGCAGCAGACATTAAGAAGGAGATTGCAGGGGAGGTACTCATCCGTAAGCAATCGGGCCTGAAGGTTCCTCACCTGGCAGCCGTTCTTGTAGGTAATGATGGTGGAAGCGAAACCTATGTTACTAACAAGGTGAAATCATGTGAGGAGGTGGGCTTTGAGTCTACCCTTATAAGGCTCCCTGAGACGATTACCGAAGAAGAATTGATCGGCAAGATAAACCAATTGAATAATGATACTGCGATTGATGGTTTTATCGTTCAGCTGCCACTGCCGTCTCACATCAGTGAAGATCGTATTACTGAGGCGATAGTACCTGAAAAGGATGTAGACGGATTTCACCCTGTCAATCTGGGTAGAATGCTTCTCGGAATGCCTTCATTCATATCAGCCACACCATACGGAATAATGGAACTTCTGAAGAGGTACGGAATAGAGACGAAGGGCAGGAGGTGTGTCATAATCGGAAGGAGCAATATCGTGGGCAGGCCTTTGAGTGTTCTTCTTTCACGCAAGGGTGTCGATGCCACTGTTACAGTTGTTCACAGCCGGTCAGAAGGAATCAGGGAGATTTGTTCAGAGGCCGATATTCTTGTGGCAGCCATAGGAAGTCCGCGTTTTGTTACTGCCGGGATGGTAAAAGAGGGAGCCGTGGTTATTGACGTGGGCACAACCAGGGTAAAGAGCGATCTTACGAAGTCTGGCTGGAAACTTACTGGCGATGTAGACTTTGAAACAGTAGCCCCGCGTTGCAGTTACATAACACCGGTTCCGGGAGGAGTAGGCCCGATGACCATAGTATCTCTCCTGAGAAACACTCTTCTGGCCTGCTCTCTGAGGAAGCAGGCTACTTCATAATAATTGAAGGCTTAACCGGAATATCCACCCCGGCGAACCATAGGTCATATCCACCCAGTCCACCCGGCCTGTTTGATGAGAATACAAGAAAAAAATTGGTAAAGTCCGGATGGTAACCCAATACTGGCCTGTACTCGTCGGCTTCGCTGTTTACGGTAGGGCCGAAATTGACAGGAGAGCCCCATTTGCCATCCTTGTAGATCGAATAGTAGAGGTCATAGCCACCCATTCCTCCGGGTCTGTTCGATGAAAACACCATCACATTCAAAGCTACGAGCGGACATTTGTCATCATGGTCACTGTTAATACTGTCAATTTTAACTACAGCGGCCTGGTTTGCGTCGAACCAATCTGAATGGGATACAGACGGAGGTTTCTGTATTGTGTAAATATTGAATACCCCTTCCCTGTTGGAGTGAAAGAATACCCTTTCCTGTGAGACGTCAAGAGAGATATAACCGTCATCAGCTGATGAGTTGAGTATCCTTACCGGTTGCAGTGGGCCAAAATCGGGGATGCTGGGTCCGATGTTCGGCAGATACTTCATGTATTTGAGATCCATATCGCCTCCATCACCCTTTGTTGTGATTATCAGGTATTCACGGCTGTCGTTTATACTCAGGAGCCTGTATGGGCCGAGATCATCATCTGATGAATTGGCAGCTGAAACAAGTGCTGCCATGTATGGGTCGCTTAACATCTGTGAGTTGACAGAGAAGTCGCCAGTGTATTTGTCAAAAGAATACTCAATTGTACCGGTTACCAGGTCGAAATTTCCTCCCTGAGAATTGCGATTGGATGAGAAAAGAGCCGTAGAGGTGTTAATAATCATTCCCAGATCGAGGTTGTAGTCATCATACCGGGAGTTTATGCCGGTAAGGTTTATGCAGGTGTCAGGGAATGTGCCGAATTGATACTTTATCTGCCGTGGCTTTTTGCACGACTGCGTTAGCATCAGCAGTAAAAGAATACCGGCTACAAAGGTCAGGCTCAGATAGTATCTGCAATTCATAGTGATAAATTAATTACGTAAAGATAAATTAAATAAAAGTAAAAACCGGGATTTTTAAGGTCCCGGCTTTCGTGAAGGTTGAATTCAGGTTAATTTAAGGGTATATAATTTAAGGTTTAGAGGTGTCAGTTTATATCCATAAGATGAAAAAGTATTGTTGCAGGTTGCGTCATGGGTGAAAAAATATTATTGCGTGTTCATAACTGCTGGAATCACAGCATCGTCATAAGCCAAAAAGATGTACTTTTACTGCCATATTTTTATCCGATGGAAGAAGAGAAATATGGTTTCGCACATGAGGATGACATAGCTGATGTGATAAGACGCTATGAAAGGATGAGGAAGAATAATGAAAACTTGTTTTTCGATGTATCAGATTTTGAGGTGATTATCGATTATTATCTTGAGTGCAATAACCCTGCCAAGGCCCAGGACGCTGCAGAGCTGGCTGTTTATCAGCATCCCAACTCAGTTTCAATTCAGTTGAGGCAGGCCAGGGTATGGCTTGACAAGGGGAGGGCAGTGGAGACCCTAAGACTTCTCAGAAAACTGGAGAGTCTTGAACCCGGCAACCATGAACTTTACCTCATTAAGGGAACAGCATTGGGAATGCTGGGAGACATATCAGGTGCAAGGAGGATGTTTGACACCGCTATCATCAAGGATACGGAAGAGCCCGAGAATACCCTCTATGCCGTGACCAGCATCCTCCAGAACCTCAATTTCTACGAGGATATGATCTACTATATGCACAAGCTGATTGAAAGGGAACCTTACTTCCATGCGCACTTTTATGATCTGGCATTTGCATACGAAAAGACAGGTGATCTGGCAAGTGCCGCCAGATACTATGAAGCCTACCTTGAAGAGGAGCCTTTCTCAGACAGTGCCTGGTACAATGTCGGCATAGTCTACAATAAGCTTGAAGAATACGACAAAGCCCTAAGGGCATACGATTATTCACTCGCAATCAATCCTGTCAATACATTTGCACTTTTCAACAAGGGAAATATTCTCTGTAATCAGGAGCGGTATGAGGAAGCCCTGCAGGCATATCATGAATATCTCGATCTTGAGAATGAGAGTCCTGAAGCAATGACCTATATTGCAGAATGTTATGAGAAGCTTGACCAGTTTGACATGGCCAGGAGGTACTTCCAGAATGCAATTGAGGATACACCTGATTTTTCCGAGGCATGGTTTGGTCTGGGAATAGTTGCCTTCAGAACAGGCGCATACAATGATGCTATCATGCTATTTGGCAAGTGTGTCAGACTCGATGACCAGAATCCTGAGCACTTTCATATGCTGGCAAAAACACTCTTTGCAGTTGGCAGGCTTAAGGATTGTGTCAGGAACCTTAAGAAAGCCCTGCGCGCAGATCCTTTTTTTGATGAAGCATGGATTGACCTGGCCAATATTGTCTTTCAGACAGGTTCGGAGAGAAAGGTCCTTAACCATTTTGAACGTGCACATCGTATCGTCGGTGATGTGCCTGGCCTGAACTATATACTTGCAGGCTGTCATCTTGCTGCCGGCAATACCAGGGAAGCGTGTGATGATCTAGAACGGGCTTCTCTTGCCGACAGCGGCCTTTTCAACGATTTCAGGTTTCTCTACCCCGACGAACTCCTTACTGATAAACTAAGGGAGCTCATAAAAAATATCTGAAATGGCGATTCAAATTCCTTTTATTCCTGACCGTCAGGCAAAACCTCGGTCAAAGAGATTAACCATGGTGATGGACAAGGGTTTAAGTATCAACCAGGCCCGGGAATTCATGTCTGTTGGAAGCCTCTATACAGACTTTGTGAAACTGGGATTCGGGACAGCATATCTAACACCCGGGTATCGTGAAAAGATTGAGATATATCTCAATTCAGGCACCGTTCCGTATTTTGGGGGTACCATGTTCGAGGTATTCGCAATCAGGAACATGTTCGATGAATATGTCGAGTATGCCGAAAGCAGCGGTCTGACACTCGTTGAGGTGTCAGACGGTTCTTATGAAATGGACAGGAAGGATAAACTCAATTATATCGGAAAGCTCTCGAAGAAGTTCACCGTTATCTCTGAGGTGGGTTCAAAGAAGAAGGATGTTGTCTACACCCCCGGTCAATGGGTTGCAATGATGAAGGAAGAGCTTCAGGCCGGCTCCGTTAAGGTAATTGCAGAAGCGAGAGAATCAGGTACGATTGGTATCTACAATGATGACGGTTCGGTAAACAATGAACTTATCGCAAGGATTTCAGAAGAGGTGGGAACCGAGAATGTGTTATGGGAGGCTCCTGAAAAATCACAGCAGGCCTGGTTCATTAAACACTTCGGGCCTGATGTTAACCTCGGCAACATAGCGCCAGCTGAGATTATTCCCCTCGAAACCCTCAGATGCGGACTCAGGGGTGATACATTCTTCCAGTTTCTTCCCGGCCATCTGATAAAATAGTCTGCATATGAGACGAGCAGCAGATTATCTTATTCTGGTCATAAAGGGTGCAGGGATGGGTGCCGCAGATGTCGTGCCGGGCGTCTCTGGTGGTACAATAGCTTTTATATCAGGCATTTATGAGGAATTGGTCGGATCGCTGAAATCGATTGACATTAAGGCAATTAGACTATTATTCTCAGGCAGGTGGTCAGAGTTGATAACAAAAATCAATTTCTGGTTTCTTCTCTCGGTGTTCGGCGGTGTTGCAATAAGCATATTCTCACTGGCCAGGTTCATGAAATGGCTGCTTACGAGCTATCCTGTAATAGTGTGGTCGTTCTTCTTCGGACTTATTCTGGCTTCGTCATTCTATGTTATCAGGTCAGCAGGCAGGGTCAGGGTAGAAGGCTGGATATCTTTCCTTTGCGGAGCAGTAGCAGCCTGGCTTATAACGACACTCTCACCGGCTTCAACACCCGAAACATGGTGGTTTGTCTTTATCTCAGGTGCGGTCGGAATATGCGCAATGATACTCCCTGGTATTTCGGGTGCCTTTATCCTGCTGCTTCTGGGTAAATACCTCTTCATCATAACAGCTGTAAGCGAGCTGAATATACCGGTTATTCTCATTTTCATTGCAGGAGCCGCAACCGGCCTGATACTCTTTTCCAATCTTCTCAGCTGGTTGCTTGGTAATTACCATGCGGTCACTATTACCACCCTTTCTGGTTTCATGATCGGATCGCTGAACAAGGTCTGGCCCTGGAAGCTGGCGACCTCTGTAATGGAAGGTAATCATGGTGATATCATCGTTCTGGCAGAGAAAAACGTTATGCCGGGTACTTATCGCCTTGCAGGGGCAGGTGAACCGATGCTGGTACCATCAATTCTGTTGTTTTTTGCAGGAATATTAATACTTGTGCTGCTGAATGCAGCGGGTAAAAGAAATAAATCATGAGGCATTTCGGTCTCACAGGATTTCCTCTTGAGCACTCATTCTCCCCTCGTTATTTTAATAATAAGTTCAGACAGGAGGGGTTAAGTGATTGTAAGTATGAATTATATCCAGTCACTACTGCTAACGTGATCAGAGACCTTTTCGAGGCCGATAAGCAGTTGGAGGGGCTAAGTGTTACCATTCCATGGAAACAGGAAGTCATTGGCATTCTTGACGAACTTGATGATAGCGCAACTGAAGCAGGAGCTGTAAATGTGGTCAGGGCTAAATGGTGCGATGGCAGGCTGAATCTAAGGGGATACAATACTGATGTATATGGCTTTATGGCCTCATTGCCTGAAGGGTTCAAGCGTAGCAATGTCACGGCAATAGTCCTGGGCAGCGGTGGAGCTTCCGCAGCTGTAGCATGCGCACTGCAGAAGCTTGAAATAGATCATATTGTGGTATCAAGAAGAGCTGGTCAGGGTACTATCCTTTATAGTGAGCTCACTTCTAAAATCATTGAGGAGTCACAATTGGTTGTAAATGCAACTCCCCTCGGAATGTTTCCCGATACGGAAAGCAAGCCGGATATAGACTATAATTCACTTTCATCTGACACCCTGTTGTATGATCTGGTATATAACCCGCCCGTGACAAAATTCATGGAAGAGGGCATCAGGCGAGGATGCCGGGTGATGAATGGCCAGCGGATGCTTGAACTTCAGGCTGACAGGGCCTGGGAGATATGGAACGTTCCAGTTTCCTAAACCTTGAAGATTTCAGCCGGATACGTAACGCCGGTCAGGAGAAGTCCGTGGGCCGGAGCAGATTGCCCGGCCCTGGTACGATCCCCGGCTTCAATGATACTCCTGAATTCTTCGACTGAGGTTTTGCCAAGTCCTATTTCAATCATTGTGCCTGCGATAGCCCTGACCATATTCCTGAGGAATCTGTCAGCGGTAATCCTGAATTCCAGAATATGACCGTTCTGAGACCAATTGGCCTCATTGATCCTGCAGATTGTGGTCTTTACGTCAGTGTCTGACTTGCAGAAGCTGGCGAAGTCGCTGTATTCCATAAGTATACTGGCTGCCTTATTCATCGATTCAATATCCAGCTCACCGGTGTAGCACCATCCGGTTTCGGCAAGAAACGGATCTTTCTTCCTGAGAATCCTGTATACATAGGTTCTCGAAATAGCACTGTACCTGGCGCTTGCATCACTTCTGACCCTTACAATACTGTCAACTGCTACACCTGATGGAAGGAACCTGTTCAATCCAAAAACGAAATCGTCATTTGCCGCAAGGTCCTCCCTGGCAGAATCAAAATGGGCGCAGTAACTGAGTGCATGAACACCCGTGTCTGTTCTTCCTGCTCCGGTCAATGAGATAGTCTCACCAAGTTTCAGGCTGAATACCTCTTCAAGCAGTTGCTGCACGGTTTTGGCTTTCGGCTGGCGCTGCCATCCGTGAAATCCCGTCCCCAGGTAACTTAAGAATACAAAGTACCTCACCTTACCAGAAAATGGCATACAGAACAGCCAGCAGGACGCAGATTATATAGGCAGAGATGTTGAAAGCCCTGTTGGTTCTGAATGTTTCGGAAGTAAGCACTATGGCCTTTTTATCATCATCACTCCTGTTCGTCGAAAGACTTACCATGACTATAATGGCCATAGTAATGAGTGTCGTATAGAACATCTGATCGAGGAATGGAAGTGCCACCGCCTTTGTCTTAAGAAGTGCGGCTACAGGTATTGACAGGATTGCTCCGGTAATTGCGCCCCTGGTGTTGGTCTTCTTCCAGAAGAGCCCCAGCAGGAATACGGCCAGAACACCCGGACTAACCATTCCTGTATATTCCTGAATATATTGGAAAGCCTGCGGGATGCTCTCAAGCAGCGGAGCGATTATACAGGCTATCAGCAAGGCAACGCCCACAGCTATTCTACCTACGCTGACTGTTCTTCTGTCGGAAGCGTTGACATTGAAATAGGGCTTGTATATGTCCATTGTAAAAATGGTAGCAGTAGAGTTCAGCATTGAGGCGAGCGAAGATACTATTGCTGCCGCAAGGGCTGCAACCACAAGTCCCTTCAGTCCAACCGGCACGAAATTGCCGATAAGCCACGGATATGATTTGTCGAAGTTTACTGTGCCGTCAGCCTTGGTAAAAGCCTCGCTTACTCCCTCAATAAATGCGGTACCCGGCTGCTGTGTATAGATGACATACATGATGATGCCTGGTATGACAACAAAGAGGGGCAGGAGCATCTTGAGGAACGCAGCGAAGGCAATACCTTTCTGTGCCTCCCTTAGCGATTTGGCGGCAAGGGTTCTCTGAATTATATACTGGTTGAAACCCCAGTAGTAGAGGTTTGCTACCCACATTCCACCAATCAGAACGGCTATACCCGGTAGATTCGCGAACTCTGGATTATCCTTCCTGAGAATCATGTGAAATTTATCTCCTGCAGTGTCATAGACATGCCTGAAACCTTCAATAACACCTCCGTCGGGGGTAACCTTGTCGAGAGCAATAAAAGTGGTTATCAGGCCTCCGGCAATCAGCAGCACAACCTGAACAATATCTGTCCATGCCACAGCACTGAGCCCCCCGTATAGTGAGTATGCAGCAGCAACGAAGGCCAGACCCCAGATGGCAATTGTTATCATCTGTCCGTCACCATTGCCTATAACGGTGTCAAGGGCCTTGGCTCCAAGGAAGAGCACCGAAGTAAGATTGACGAATATGAAAAGAGAAATCCAGAATATTGCAAGTATAGTTTTAAGCGTAGTATTATACCGTTTTTCAACGAACTCAGGGATTGTGTAAATTCCTTTCTCGATGAATATCGGAAGGAAGTACTTGCCAACAATAATAAGGGTAATAGCCGCCATCCATTCATATGAAGCTATGGCCAGACCGATCGCAAATCCCGACCCCGACATTCCTATAAACTGTTCGGCAGAAATATTTGCAGCAATAAGCGATGCCCCGATCGCCCACCAGGGGAGTCTCTTGCTTGCCAGGAAGTAATCCTCGGCATTTCTTTCAGCCCCCTTCTTGAATCGCGAAACCCATAAGCCCAGTCCGATGATTCCCAGTGCATAGGCGGCGAAGATCACAAAGTCTATTGTCTCAAATTTCCCGCTCATAATCAAAGTTTTAGTTGTTAGCCTATCAGAGTCTAAAAATAGAAAGGAATTTGTAACAATTGCACCTGGGGTATCTTTTTTTTGCCTGCTGATCAGTTTTGTGCTTCACGGTGTCTGATAACCGGAATTAGAGACTACTTTTGCATTCCGGAACCAAAACAATAAGCAATGAACAAGAGAGGCTTCGCAAGCGATAACAATGCCGGCATCCATCCTTTGGTGCTGGATGAGATGGCCCGTGTAAATACAGGACATACAATAGGTTATGGCAATGATATATATACACGGCAGGCTGAGGAGATATTCAGGCAGCATTTTGGCAGCGATTGCGAGGTTTTCTTTGTCTTTAACGGAACCGGGGCCAATGTACTTGGCATAACTGCCGTTACCCGCCCGTGGAATTCTGTTATAACGGCCTTCACTGCACACATTGAGCAGGACGAATGCGGTGCTCCCGAGAAGTTTTCGGGCTGCAAGGTACTCACGGTAGACACTCCTGACGGGAAACTCAACCAGGACTTGCTGAAAAGGCATATGCACGGGTTTGGATTTGAACACCATTCGCAGCCAAGAGTGATATCGATCTCCCAGGCAACCGAGATGGGTACTGTTTACAGGCCGGAAGAGATCAGGGCACTGGCTGATTTCGCTCACCGGCATAACATGCTGCTGCATATGGATGGTGCACGCATCTCAAATGCGGCTGTCTCGCTATCGATGCCATTCAGGAGTTTCACAACCGACGCCGGCGTAGACATTCTCTCTTTCGGGGGAACCAAGAACGGCATGATGGCAGGGGAGGCTGTATGTTTTCTGAGACCCGGCCTGGCAGATGAATTCAAATATATCAGAAAACAGGGAATGCACCTCGCCTCAAAGATGAGGTTCATTTCGGCACAGTTCATTGCATGGTTCCGGAATGACTTGTGGAGAGACCTGGCTTCGCATTCCAACAATATGGCCCGGAAGCTCCTGAAAGAGATCAGCGGTATTGAGGGCATAAAAGTCACGCAGAAGGTTGAGTCCAACGGCATCTTCGTTATTCTGCCTGCAGACGTGGCTGAAGAGCTGGGCAGGCATTTCTTCTTCTACCCATGGAATGAGGAGACGTCAGAATACAGGTGGATGACAAGCTGGGACACAACCGATGAGGATGTAACTGAGTTTGCATCGTTGCTTGGCAGACTGATGAAGAGTTGAGAAGGCTGCTATCAGGGAATGATCAGGGAGCTATCTCCGTAACTGAGAAGCCTGAAATCATTCGCAAGGGCATAATCGTACATTTCTATCCATTTCTTTCCGGCAAATGCGGCCACGAGCAGAAGCAAGGTACTTCTTGGCTGATGGAAGTTTGTTATAAGGCCCTTTACAATCCTGAACCTGTAACCCGGAACAATTATCAGGCTCGTTCTTGCTTCAAGGACTCCTGAAGGGAGAGATTGTATATATCCATAAACAGCATCGAGGGCGTCAATTGGAGAGATTTCACGGTGAGGACCATAGGCATCCCACTGGCCTACATATGGTCCGATGGCAGGATTAAACTTTCGGGTAAGAAGGCTTACACCTATCCAATAAACGCTTTCCAGGGTTCTCATACTGGTTGTACCCACAGATATTACCCTTCCATTCCTTATTGCTTCTATTGCTTCCGGCGTGATATAAAAATGCTCGGTATGCATCTCATGGTCGGTAATATTGATGCCCTTAACAGGCTTGAACGTGCCTGCGCTGACATGAAGGGTCACCGAGGTTCTTCTTATACCCCTTGCATCAAGATCCTTTATTACTCTTTCGGTAAAGTGAAGTCCTGCTGTAGGTGCTGCTACTGAACCGTCAGTCTTGCAATAGATTGTCTGATATCTGTCGATGTCAATATCTTCGTCTGGCCGGTTGAGATATGGAGGTATAGGCACTTTACCTGTATGTGTTAATATGTCGCTGAATGACAGTGATTTGTCGCTCCAGTCGAATTCAACTACCCAGGAGTCTCCCGATTGATCCAGACGCTTCGCCCAGAGATATCTTTCAGTTCCCTTGCAGGTGAACTTTGTGGAAATCATTCCGCTTTTCCACTTTTTAAGGTTTCCGATCAGGCATTTCCATCTGACCGGCCCGTTTGAAGCAAAGTTTCTTTCAAAATCAATTGGCAGGTGTGGCTCAAGGCAAAACACCTCTATCATGGCTCCGGTATCTTTTCTCATTAGCATCCGGGCCTTTACAACCCGGCTGTTGTTGAATACCATTATGTCATTATCGGTCAGGTAGTTGCCAAGGTTTAGGAACCGGTCTTGCGTAATCTTCCCCGAAAGGTAAAGCAGTAGTTTAGATTGATCCCTCTCATCAAGGGGATACTTTGCTATCCTTGATTCAGGCAGGGTGTAGCTGTATTCCTCTAGTATTATGTTCTTCATTTATTGTTAATGAAACAGATACTTCCGCATTGGTTACCATTCATATCTTACCCGTTGTATGAAATTATGTTCAGGAATGGCGCAAATTTAACTATTTTTGTTATCCTTCGGTTCAGTTTAAGCTAATGTAACAATTCTTCACCAAAGTCCTTCAGAGATGGCATACACAAGCACAAACCCCTACACCCTTGAGATTATCAACAGCTGGAAATCTGACACTGATAAAGAGTTACGTGTCACGATTGAGAAAACACATGAAGCATGGAGAAGCTGGAGGTCGACCCCGGTTTCATTACGGGTAGGTCTGCTTGAGAATCTGGCTCGTGTACTGGTCGCGAAGAAGGACTTTTACGCCTCTCTAATGGTTGCGGAGATGGGCAAGCCCGTTCAGCAGGCGCTGGCAGAGGTTGAAAAGTGTGCAATCCTGAGCAAGTATTATGCTACCGGTCTTCACCGATTTACAGAGCCGAAGGATCGTGCATCAGGAGCCAGAAGCAGTTATATAAGGTATGACCCCCAGGGGGTGATACTGGGAATTATGCCTTGGAACTATCCTTTCTGGCAGGTATTCAGGTACCTTCTGCCTGCTGTGGCCGGAGGTAATGCTGCTGTTCTCAAGCACGCCTCAAATGTCACATCTTGCGCCCTTGCGATTGAGTCATCAATGCTTGAGGCCGGATTTCCTGAGTCACTCTTCAGGGTGCTGCTTCCTGATCACAGTCAGATAGAAAAGATAATTGCGATGCCTGAGATAAGGG
>CAYUOS010000073.1:0-15663 GCA_964446435.1 uncultured Rikenellaceae bacterium
CCTCTGTAGTACCACTGCACGTTATCTCTATACCAGGATTGTCAAGCTTTACATGCTTCATAACCGGATGCTGCTGCTCGCCAAATTTTGATGTAATAATACCTCTTTCAACCGGCCAGGGCAATCTTCCACGATTGCTGACAAAATCATTTCCTATCAGCACCTGTTCAGGTGTTAGCTCTGAAGTTGCTGCTTTCTTCCTCTCTGCCTCAATCATCCTGTTTATCTCGGCCTGTACCTGATTTGCCACCCTTCTCTTGTTCTCAAGGTCCTGTTGCAGTTGCTTTTCCCGTCCGGAAAGCTCCCTAATAAGCCTTTGCTGCCTTTGATAATCTGTTTCCAGTTGTCTCTTTTGACTCTCTTCCCTGCTTCTGAGTTCATTCAGGCGAGCCAGATCGTTTTCCAGCCTGGCGCGTGTTGAACTTATCTGAACTACCAGGTCGGCGATAATCTCCGATTGCCTTCTTCGGAATCTTGCCGCTTGCTGGATATATTTCATTCTCTTATACCCCTGGTTGAAATCCTTTGCTGACAGTATAAAAATTGATGGATGGTAATCCTTCCTTACATTCCATGCTGATCTGATATTGGCTGCATACTCATTCCTGAGCCTTACCAGATCTGCATCCATCATAGAGACAGAAAGCCGGTTCAGATCAATCCTCGTATTCAGAAGATCTATTTCACTTTTGAGTCCTGTAATCACATTCTCCCTCAAACCTATTCTGCTGCTGATTATTTTGAGCTCACCTGTTCCCTGCGCTTTTTGTCTGGCGGTTTCCTGGAGCATGCTGTTAACATACTCTATCTCCTCAAGAGTCTTCTTTCTCCTCTCCTCAAGTTCAGTCCTGGTTTGTGCCACAACGAAATAAGAAGACATTAATAGAATTATAAACAACAGATGCCTCATTCTATCGATCTATTTTATAACCAGCAGGTATTTCAAAGTCAACACTTCCATTCCAGCTTGATTCTACATCTTCAAGGGTAATCTTCATCTGGAACAAGCCTCTTTTTTCTGTAACCTCTATATTATTCGGATAGGATTTTCCGTTGGCAAGAGTTTTGAAATTAAATGATTCTATTTTAATTTCATTACCATATGAATTTTCCCTTACTATCATAGATGCAGCCTTCTGTGAACCACAGTCAGCTTTAAGAAGCAGATTCCCCCAGGGTATATCAACAGGCACTTCTGATGAACAATCGATCCTTCTTCTTGCAAGGCTTCTATTCTCAGGAACATCACCTAAAATCAAGGGCAGCATTTCGTAGCTTAGTCCGAACTCTTTACCCAGTGCGCTCCAGTTCCTTACTGTAGCTGTCCTTCCAAGACGGTCGAGTATCGTAACACCACTCTTGTCAGCATATATTCTTGCTACCTCTATAGCAGCAAACGATCGGACGCTTACAAGCCATTTTCCATCGGCCGCGATTCTAACGTTTATCGTAAATCTGTCTCTCTCTCCTCCGATGTATGACTCAACCCTTCCCCTCCTTACAAAGATGCCATCACCTGAAATATTGTTTTCCGATATATTTCCATACATGAAAAAACCTGGCTCCCCATCGACTTTCCTGCCTGCTTCAGCAGCCTTTCTTGAGACACCGCAACTGGCGGCGATTATCATCACAATTCCTGCCAGAATTACTATTTTATTCTTCGCTTGCATAAATCTATTTCGTTCAACAATTCAGGATTATCAGAGCCCATTTCAATAGCCCTTTCCCATGCTATAACGGCTTCATGGCACTTCTTTCTTTCTTTCAAAATGTGTCCGTAGTGTTCAAAATATTCCTTGTCGTCATTGTCTGGAGACTCAATTATCTTCCTCATAACGCCTTCGGCCTTCCTGTATCGTCCCATCTTGTAGAGCACCCATGCATATGTATCATTGTACACATTATTGTCCTGCTCATACTTCATAACCTTCTCAATCATCCTCAGGGCGTCCTTTAGTCTGATATTATTCTCAGCAAGGAAGTATGCGTAGTTGTTTAGTACCACCAGGTCATTCTGGTCTATTATAAGAGCTTCATCAAATTTCGAAAATGCCCCATCAGCATCACCCTTCCTGTATAGTGCGTCAGCTTCCATTGACAAAATCTGCATCGCAAGATCTTTATTTTCGTTGATCAATTTTCTTGCTCTGCCAAGCTGCTCAAGCGCTTCATCAAAAAGACCGATCTCAGTTGAAGCAGCAGCATTCATTATTCTGGGTAATAATGCAGTGTTGAATCTACGTACAGCTGCTGTTGACAGGGCATATAGTCTTTCGTAATCCCTTTCGTCAGCAAGTAAAAACAAGATCTTCTCCCATGCATAATATCCATCCGGCCAGCGCTTTAAATATATCTCGAGTGATTCTATGGCCGCTTTCTTCCTGCCTGTCATGCTGTAAAGCTCAGGTCTTAGCAGATATACAAGCGGATTATTATCATGTGAACCTTCCAATACCATGAGGGAAATCTCGAACTCGCGTGAATAATTCTCAGTTATAGCAGGGTCGTCAAGCTGAGATGCAAAGAAGGTCACCTTTTCCTCAACGGGTAAGTTTTCGCGAAGTGCAACAGTATTAAGGATACTGAACAGGTCGGCATAATTGCTTCCCTTCCTGAAGAATTCTGCCAGTGAAAATATCAGTGTAATATTGTCTGGCTCTGAGTTGAAGAGTTCTTCATATAACTCACCTGCCTTATCTGTCTGACCGCTGTCACGGTACATCTCGGCAAGTATTCCCTTAAAGGAGTAGTCGTCAGGATATTCAGTAATGAGAAGCTTTAATTTGTTCTCAGCTTCGTTATAATCATTAAGCTTTATAAGACTTCTTACAAGAGGTATGGCAGAACTGCCACCCATAGTGTATTTATCGTCAAAATACCTGAATATCTCTGCCGCTTCTCTATAATATCCGTTATCATAATAAAGGTTTCCCAGTGTATATTTAATTTCTTCTGCATCAGGAAATTCCCTGCTTGCTATTTCATAATAAAGAATAGCACTGTCGGTGTTTCCCATTTGATAAAATGCATTAGCAACAAGCATGTAGTGCCAGATATTCTTTCCAAGTGAAAGTGCCTCCTTACCATACCTCAGTGCCTTTTCATTATCGCCCGTGAAATATGCTATCTGTCCTATCTGGTACCATGCACCGTCACGACCGGGCATTATCTTAATGCATTCTTCAAACAATGCAATTGCATTAGCAGGTGACCCTACAAACTTGTTTCTTAATCCTTCAACGTAGAAGTATTCGTATCTTTCCTCCCGCTCCTGCTTACGCATTGCTGAGACTGATGATGGTGCAATTCGTTTGCTGCATCCTGACAAGACTGTTAAATTTAATAACAGCAGCAGAACAACATCCTTTCTGATCAGCCAACCAACCAGATTTAATTGTACATTCTTCACTATCAGCACAGTTCTATCTAATATTTTTTCCCGAAACTTACTCATTCCTTTCTCTCTTCAAAAAATGTGACAGAGCCTTATCTCTCTTCTCGGCATAGGCTATAAATGCCCCTATAAGCACTGTATTGAACAATAAGCCTGAGAGAGTGCTTTTCCATTCGATATATAACGACGATAAGACTATAACTATTGCCATAACCGTATAAGTCAGTATCGCCCCTATATCATAGTTAACGCGGTAATGTCTTCTTCCGATTACCCATGAAAGCACCACCATAGCCGAATAGCAAGCAACATGTGCCCACGCTGATGCCATATAACCGAAAACCGGAATCAGCAATACGTTAATTATGACGGTAATACCGGCTCCTGCAAAGGTAAAGTATGCCCCGAATCTTGTCTTGTCGTTTATTTTGTACCATACACTAAGGTTGAGATAAACACCATACAGCAGATAGCCAAAACTGACAATAGGAACAATTACTATCGATTTTCGAAAAAGAGGCCCGACAAAATACTGAACGAATGGAATAAAAAGATTCAGTGCCATGAAGATCAACAGTGCCGAAATAACAAAGTATTTCATTACAAATGCATATGTCTCCTGAGCGTCACGCTTTCCAGCCTTTTCAAAAAAGAAGGGTTCTGCAGCGAACCTGAACATCTGTATAAAAAGCGACATCAGGACGGCTATCTTGTATCCTCCACCATACTCTCCAACAACATTGAGGCCATCATCACCACTGAGACGACGTAAAAGGATTTTGTCAATTACATCATTAACAGTACCTGCAAGTCCTGCTATCATTAGCGGCAGAGAGTAACCTGTCATCCTTCTCCAGGTAGACCAGCTGAATGCCGGCCTTACATTGAAGATAACCGGTAACAGCATAACCATTGTTGCAGAGCTGCCAATAAGATTTCCTATAAATACATATCCTACAAGGTATTCAGGATTATAGAATGATATTACAAACCTGTTACCCTTCTCATAAAGGCCGGGTGCTATCTTAATCAGAAAGACAATGGTGGTTACTGTGATAATTACGTTAGCTATTTTAACTATACTGAATATAAACGGTCTTCCATCTCTCCTGAGCCTGGCAAATGGTATCGCGCAGACGGCATCAATTGCAACAATTGCAGTGAAGTATCTTATATAATCAGTGTTCTCGCGGTAATTGAAAAAAGCGGCTACATCGTTAATGAAGAGATTTGTAAACAGCACAAAGAGAGATGATGTTACAAAGAGACTTGTAAGGGCTGTTCCGTAAGCTTTTTCCTTATCTTCCGCTCTCTGTGCAAACCTGAAGAAGCCTGTCTCCATGCCATAAGTCAGGGCCACCAGCAACAGAACCATCCAGGCATAGAGCTCAACAATCACTCCATAGTCAGCCTTGGTTTCCAGGGTATATGTGAACAGGGGTGTCAGGACTACATAGTTCAGGAACCGCGGAACCATTGTTCCTATTCCGTAAACCAGTGTTTGTCCGGCCAGTTGCTTTACCTCTTTCATCAGAAAAAAACTTACCGCAAATATAGATATCGCCTTTCAGTTAACAGGAAGACTGCATGTTGAAATATGAACCTGCCATGCTAAATATTAACATTATTATAAATAACTTTGCAATCGTTTATTCAAAACCCTGATAATATGAGAAAGAGCATTATCCTTCTGATTGCCGTTGTCGCCCTGACAGCTTGTCCGAATAAGGTTGAAACCGACAAAACCATTTATGTAAAGCTTGAAACCACGCACGGTGATATAAAGCTCATGCTATATGACGAAACACCTCTGCATCGTGATAACTTTGTTGAGCTTGTAAAGTCGGGCTTCTATAATGACATTCTATTCCATCGTATTATCACTGGCTTCATGATACAGACAGGAAATGCACAAACCCGCGCAGCATATGTTGAGGGTGCCGATCTGTCAAAATACCGCTATACCATTCCCGCAGAGATTGTTCCCGGTCTGTTCCACCGCAAGGGGGCTGTGGCTGCTGCCCGTACAGGAGACTCATCAAACCCTCTCAGGGCATCATCGTCAACACAGTTTTACATTGTACAGGGTGTAACTCATGATGAAGAGCAGATTCTTAAGCAGCAGGGCCGCATTAACGAGAGTATAAGGATGAACATGTACTACAGGTACATGGCCGAGGAGAAGGCGTTGGCAGATTCTGCGGGCCTGCAGGTCTCTACTGCCGAGCTTCAGGAGAAGGCAACCCTGAGAATGAATGCATACTTTGAGGGGCGGGAGCCATATATCATATCCGATGAACAAAAGGCTGTTTATGCAACCGAGGGCGGATCACCCCATCTTGACATGAATTACACTGTATTCGGACAGGTTATTGAAGGATTCGATGTAATTGACAAAATAGCTGTTGAAGAGAGAGATCGCTCTGACAGGCCATTGTCTGACAGGGTAAGAATATTAAAGGCCGAGATAGTAAATAAATAATCTTTAATCCGGTTTGATGAAAGAGACAATTGAAAGGCTTAGGAGTGAAATCTTGTCATTCTCTTTTGAGGAACCAGGGGCTCCAGAGCAGTTCAGGCTACGGTATCTCAGCCGTAAAGGTGCGATTCCAATGCTATTTGAGCATTTCAGGGATGTACCTGCCGATCTCAAGAAAGAGACAGGCAGGGCACTGAATGAACTGAAAAACCTTGCCCAGGACACGTTCGATCTTCATAACAATCAGAGTATCAGCGGGTCTGACCTCGTCGGTTTCGATTACACAAAGCCTGCATGGCCCATAGAACTTGGTTCAAGGCATCCTATTTCAATTGTCCGCAATGAATTGATCTCCATTTTCTCGCGAATCGGATTTACAGTGTCTGAGGGCCCTGAAATCGAAGATGACAACCATGTTTTTTCGAAACTAAACTTCGCTACCGATCATCCTGCCCGCGACATGCAGGATACTTTCTACATATCACGTATATCAGAAGAGTGTTCTTCTGTTGACGACATTCTTCTTCGCACCCATACCTCATCGGTACAGGTCCGTGTAATGGAAAACCAGAAGCCTCCCATCAGGACGATTTCACCCGGAAGGGTATTCAGAAATGAGGCTGTCTCTGCGCGTGCTCACTGCATTTTCCACCAGGTAGAGGGCCTCTATATAGATACCGATGTATCATTTGCCGATTTGCGCCAGACGCTTCTTTTCTTCTGCCGCGAGATGTTCGGCCAAAAGACCGAAATTCGCCTGAGGCCGTCATACTTCCCCTTCACAGAGCCATCGGCCGAACTCGATGTAAGTTGTCTTCTCTGTTCGGGAAAGGGTTGTAATGTTTGCAAGTATACAGGCTGGCTCGAAGTGCTTGGATGTGGCATGGTACACCCTGCCGTACTTGAGGCCTGTGATATTGACAGTGAAAAATATACCGGTTTTGCCTTCGGTATGGGCATTGAAAGAATCGCAATGCTTAAATACCGTGTCGACGACCTGAGGCTCTATTTCGAAAACGACATCAGGTTCCTTTCACAGTTCCGGTCATCGTTTTAGCTTTCAGCCTGATCTATTTTTCGTAAATAATCTCGCTTGTAATCTCAATGCTCTGCTTATAGCTGTAGCTAACCCCGCAAAATTTTTCCTGCGAGAGCTCTACTGCCTGCTCTACCTTTTCAGGCGCAATGTTATCGCCGCTTATGAAATACCTGATATGCATACGGTCAAAATGACGGGGGTGTTCATGGGTAACGTGGCCACTTACTTCAATGCGAAGAGCGCTGAAGGGGACCCTCATCTTTCTCAGTATAGAGGCAACATCCATTCCGGTGCATCCGCCCAGCGCAACAAGCATGAGGCTCTTTGGCCTCGGCCCTTCATCATTTCCGCCAAAATCTTCCGAGGCATCAATTACCATCTTATGTCCGTTCACATCAACATCGAACGACATGTTGCCTTTAAGAGCCAGCGTCACAGAATCATTCATAGTATGTTAAATAAGAGTTTTGAGTTGTTTTTTGGCAAAAGTAAACAATTATATCAAAGGTATTTATAATCTTTGTGCGATAACGCAACTCAAGCATTATGAAACCACACGATATTCACATTCCATTCTGTGACAAATGTGCCGTTGAAACCAACTCCCTCTTTCGTCACCTTACCAGAGAAGAGGTTGACAAGATAAACTTCGAAAAGGATTTCAGACACTACAGGCGTGGTGACGTGCTTTACCAGGAAGGGAACAGGATTAACGGCTTCTACTGCATCAACAAGGGCATTATCAAGGTTTTCAAAACCGGCTTAGACGGTAAGGAGCAAATTATACGGTTCGCAAAGAAGGGTGACATTATCGCCTATCGCTCGGTTATAAGCAATGAACCTGCATGCACCACCGCAGAGGTAATCGAAGACAGTTATGTATGCTTCATTCCTTCGGAGATTCTTTTCGCATTCGTCAAAACGAATCCATCATTCTCTTTCGAGCTTATGAAGCTGACATGTCATGAACTCGAGGAAGCAAACTCATACATTACCGACATAGCACAAAAAACCGTAAGGGAGAGGCTCGCTGAGATACTACTTCACCTGATGGGTGAATTCGGTCTCGATGATAATCATTACCTTAAAATATCTCTTACAAGGGAAGAGCTTGCAAACATAGTCGGAACTGCAACAGAGTCAGTAATCAGGCTATTGTCGGAGTTCAAGAGCGATAAGCTGATAGAATTGCACGGAAGAAAAATCAAAATCATCGACCCGAAGGGCCTGGAAAAAATAAGCAATATTTTCGGATAGAACCCCTCCTGTATGCCCTCTTATTCAATGATATTATTCATTATCACATAGAATACAAGGCCAAAGAGAATAAGCCCACCACTTAATACAAGCATTGCGTTGCTCTCCATTTTCGAAAGTTCCGTATATGCAACTACTGCGATTCCGGCAAGGATAAAGATCAATCCCGATTTTTTGAGAAATTCTTTCATATATTCTTAATGTTTAGGCCTTTTTTGCGCGATAAATATATGCATTAAAATAATAATCCCGACTCCTTTCCTGTATGTTTTCCGATATGCCTGTATGCTGCCTCCGTTGCCTCCCGGCCTCTTGGGGTACGTTTCAGGTATCCCTCCTTAATCAGAAATGGCTCATAGACCTCTTCTATTGTTCCGCTCTCCTCACCAACGGCCGTAGAAATGGTATTCAGGCC
Organism: uncultured Rikenellaceae bacterium; assembly: GCA_964446435.1. Taxonomy (GTDB): domain Bacteria; phylum Bacteroidota; class Bacteroidia; order Bacteroidales; family VadinHA17; genus SLNP01. The sequence goes on from CAYUOS010000073.1 coordinate 8,588, forward strand.
AACCGGTCCTCCCTTGAACTTGTTTATAATGACTGAAAGTATTTTGTTGTCCATCTCATCAAGGCCATGCTGATCGATGTTAAGGGCATTAAGTCCATACCTCGTTATCTCAACATCGATATGGCCATCTCCGATTACCTGGGCAAAATCCCTTATTCTGCGAAGAAGCGAGTTGGCAATCCTCGGGGTGCCCCTCGATCGTGATGCTATTTCAATTGCAGCCTGGTCGTCAATATTTACATTCAGTATCGCCGATGATCGCTTTACAATCCCGGTCAGAACAACGTTATCGTAATATTCAAGGTGGAATTTTATTCCAAACCTTGCCCTTAGGGGACCGGTAAGCAGGCCTGACCTTGTAGTTGCACCGACCAGGGTAAATGGGTTCAGGTTTATCTGTACCGAGCGGGCACTTGGTCCTTTATCGATCATGATGTCTATCCTGAAATCCTCCATGGCAGAGTAGAGGTACTCTTCAACAACCGGACTGAGGCGGTGTATTTCATCAATAAAAAGAACATCCCTCTCTTCCAGGCTTGTAAGCAATCCCGCAAGATCTCCAGGTTTGTCAAGAACCGGACCTGATGTTATCTTCATGTCGACACCAAGCTCATGTGCCACAATATTTGCCAGTGTTGTCTTTCCCAGTCCGGGCGGACCATGCAGAAGCACGTGGTCGAGTGCCTCATTTCTCTTCAGCGCTGCCTGTACAAAAATCTTAAGATTGTCAATTACTGCCTGCTGGCCGCTGAATTCCATAAAAGATTCAGGTCGCAGCTGTCGTTCGTATTCCCGGTCAACAGAAGCCGTTACTTCCTTTCTGATGTTGAAACCTTCGGCCATATGTGGCAAAAGTACTATTTTATAATTCTTGTATCACCCTCTGAAGCCGTTATTCTGATACCGTTTATAGCTGTCTCAACATCGCGTCTGTAGGTAATGGTAATGGCCAGTAATCCCTCTTCGCTGTATTTCTTCCATGTCTTTTCACGTAATCCCCTGTCATAGTGCCTCTCCTCCATTACTTTACCGCTGGGGTACCAGTAAAAATGCACTCCCTGGGGATTGCCCTGCACGTAATTACCCCTGAACCGCTGTTTTCCGTCAGGATAGAAAGACCTCCATGTGCCATCCATCAGGCCAAGAATGTATCTACCCTCCTCTGAATAGTCACCCGATGAATATTTCCATTCTCCATTCCTTTCACCGTCGGCATACTCACCCTCAACTATCACTTCGCCATCTCTTCCATATTCACGATAGGGCCCGTCTCGTCTTCCTTGAAAATACTCCTCTTCACGCAAAAGAGATCCGTCATCATAGTACCAGCGCCAGGTGCCATCAGCCCTTCCATTAATAAAAGCACCAGTCTGTTCAACTTTGCCGCTCCGGTTATAAAATCTCCATGTACCTGACTGCCTGTTGTCAACGTACTGACCTTCTGCCTGTAACGTACCATCAGGATAAAAATCATTCCATCTGCCGGTTCGAACACCGGCCTCATTTACAATGCCTTCAGATATCTTCAATCCGTCATCATTGTAAATAATTGCATTGATTACTGTACCGGCACCGTCATATTCGCGATGAACTCCTACAGGCTCTCCGTTTCTGAACGGACCACTGTAGATGAGTCCGCCACTATCATTATACCTGTTCAATATCTCAATACCGGTATTATCATCACGCTCACCCTCTATCAGATTGCCACCGTCATACAGCATTGTCAGGGTAAGCCTCCCCCTTGTATCAAACTCCCTGTAATAACCCTGCAGGCGATCATCCCTGTAAGTCATCTCCTTGCTTACGGTACCGTTAGGATGGAACTCTTTCCAGTCACCCTGCCTGTACCCCCTGTTATCAACCCGATTTATTACCTGTCGGCTTACCAGAAAATCGTTTCTGTATTCCAAAAGGGTTATTACCTTTCCGTTCTGGTCAAATTCCCTGGAAAGCCCTTCTTTTCTTCCCTCGTTGTATGGTATCGTCTGCTTTACACTGCCGTCAGGAAAATAGAGGTGAGCTGTACCTTCCTTGCGGTCACCTGCATATAATTCACGCGAAAATATATAAAGACCATGGTAGCTGTCTTTCTGATATTTGAGGTAGAAGCCATTCTTTCTGCCATACAGGTAGCTGATCTTTTCAAGTGTATCACCAGCCTGATCATAGAAAACCCATATACTGTCAAGCATAAAACTCGTCCTCTTTCCCTCCGATTTCATAACTCCGGTTACATAGTAACTTCGCCAGTATCCATCAGGTTTTCCGTTTCTGATTGTTCCTTCTGATGAGATCACTCCGTTTGGATACCTGAAAACATGATATCCATCCTGCAGGGAAGCATCCTGCCCTCTCAGCACTGATGCTGAAAGAAGAAACAAAAAAATGGCAATATGTAGACTCAATCTCATCTCTTTACAATCCCAGAGAGGCAGATATATCAAGCATTCTCTTTATCGGCCTCCGTGCCAGTTCCATCAGCTCATTGTCAAGGATTATTTCCGGCTGCTCAAATTTAAGTGTATTATATATCTTTTTCAACGTAATAAGCTTCATAAAATTACATTCGCTGCATCCGCATGTGGAATCCTTTGCCGGCGCGGGAATAAAATTCTTCTGAGGCGAACTCTTTTTCATCTGGTGTATTATGCCTGGCTCTGTTGCAATAATAAATGTATCTGCATCATCGTCACGGGTATATTTCAGCAATGCTGAGGTTGAACCGATAAAATCGGCAACAAGCCTCACCGGAAGCTCACACTCGGGATGAACAATAATCTTTGCATCAGGATGCAATCTCTTAAGCTCCACTATTGCTTCAAGCGAAAACTCTTCATGTACATGGCATGCCCCATCCCAGACAATAATGTCGCGGTCGGTCTGATTCTTAATATAATTGCCTAGGTTCCTGTCAGGGGCAAATATTATCTTCTCACCACGAGGAAGAGACTCTACTATGCTTAGTGCATTGGTTGACGTGCAGATTATATCTGTCAAAGCCTTTATTTCAGCCGTAGTATTAACATATGATATGACCGTCCTGCCCGGATTGGCATCAAGAAACTTTCTGAATTCAGAAGGATCGCACGAATCAGCAAGAGAGCATCCCGCCATCAGATCTGGTATCAGAACCTTTTTATTGGGGGCAAGTATCTTCGCGGTTTCAGCCATAAACCTGACACCTGCAAAGAGAATTATATCAGCATCGTTTGATTCTGCCTTCTGTGAAAGAGCCAGGCTGTCACCAATGAAATCCGCTATATCCTGAATGTCAGAGGTCTGATAGTAATGAGCCAGGATAATGGCATTCTTTTCATCCTTCATCCTCTTTATCTCTGCGGTTATATCGGCTGACCGGTCAGGTTCATGATCAACATAACCGTTTTTCAACAATATATTTTTCATTACTATTATTTAAAATTTGAAATTATAAAACCTTATGGTGGTTATAATAGCCTGTTAATTGTGTTGAATCATTTTCTTTCTTTTCCTTTGAATCCTTGTTATGAACTTTTAAATAACAGTTTATAAACAGCTCAAAAAATATACCATTACTGATTATAAGGAAGTTTGTTAATTTATTTGACAGCGGTTGAAAAGAGGTTTTAAATAGTGGTATTACTGCAAAAATAGTCTCTTTTATTGTTAGTTAAAGGCCTGATTGAGTTAATATCGTTTTCGAAAGATACCTCTGCTGTCTGAAAAATAACCGTTTTTTGTAAAATCAGCTTTTGTTGTTGAATAACCTCCGCTTTATACAATAATAGTCACAACTTATTAACAAATTAATGAGGGTATTTGTTGAATAAATAAACAAAAACCTCATTTTTTGGTTATACGGGAAGATGAAGCGCTTGCAGGCAAATAGAGGAATTAAGCATACTTTTTTCCTTTAATAAATTGACAGGGGTCTGATTTTATAGTTACTTTGTTGTTTCAATTGGTAATTTTATAGCATATAGCAGTGGAAAGAAAGAAGATAGCCATAGCCTCAGACCATGCGGGTTTCATTCTAAAGGAGAAACTGGTTAAATACCTGATAGGAAAGGGTCATGAGGTAAAGGATTTTGGTTGTTTCAGCGCTGAGACCTCCGATTATCCCGATTATGGACACGCCCTGGCATATTCACTTGAAAAGGGTGAATGCGAGCTTGGATTTTCGATATGCGGAACGGGAAACGGAATCAATATGACTGTCAACAAGCATCGGGGAATAAGGTCGGCTCTCTGCTGGAATGAAGAGATTTCACGGCTTGCACGCGCTCACAATGATGCAAATGTATGTGCCCTGCCCGGAAGGTTCATTTCTGAACCTGAGGCCAGGCTGATTGCAGACACCTTTCTCAGTACATCATTTGAAGGTGGGCGACATCAGGCGCGAATAGAAAAAATACCGATTAAATTCTTCTGAGATGCTATCGAACACATGTAAATATGGAATAAGGGCAGTAACATATATAGCCAGCAGACAAAAGGTAAAGGGAAACGTAGGCCTTAGGGAGATTGCTGAAGCCCTCGACCTGCCAACACCTTTTCTTGCAAAAATCCTGCAGCTGCTTGCAAAGCAGAAAATCCTTGGTTCCACCAAGGGCCCGCACGGCGGATTCGTATTGCAGATGGACGCCAAAAAGATCCGGCTTTATGATATAGTCAAGGCGATAGACGGTGACGATCTGTTCACCAACTGCGCGATGCATAACCATGCCTGTCGTTGCTCCGACACCGAAAAGGCTCCCTGCCTGCTGCACGATGAGTATACCCGTATAAGGGTCAACCTGGCAAAACTCTTCATGAAGAAAACTGTTGCCAACGTTGTAAGATCTCTTAACGGGTCGGGTGAAATGGTGATTTAATCCTCACCACAACGATTCCTGAAAAGAATCCGGCAAAGAATGTAATATCCTGTTATTCCGGTAATAATTCCTGCAAGGTTGAAGAGAATGTCAAGCTTTTCAAAGCTGCGCGTCTGTGTCAGGTACCTTTGCATGAACTCTATAATGACACCATAGGTAAAGGCACCCAGCGAGAGCCATATTACATTGCTCGGCTTTCTGGTGAGATACCTGTATTGAGTGAGAATAACCATCGTCAGAATGAAGTACATCACCAGATGAAAAAGCTTGTCGGCGTGCGGAATAAGCATGTACACCGGCCTTGCAACATCGCCTGCATCTCCCAGGCTGAGTACCAGGATAATGATCGCAGTTAATGCTGTAACGATATGTGGTTGGGCTCTCTTCATAAAATATGAACGCAAATGTAATCAAACAAGACAAATCTTTATAACTTTATGACACATCGTTTATAATGGCAGGCGTCTACTTACATATTCCCTTTTGCAAAAAGATCTGTGGTTACTGTGACTTCTACAGGATAACAGGAACGGATATGGCGGAGGATTACACCGAAGCCCTTCTGAAGGAGATGTCGATGCGCGCCGACTACCTTTCAGGCGAAACAATCGAAACCATCTACCTGGGAGGCGGAACCCCGTCTGTACTGACACCCGGCCTAATTGAAAAGATAATGAATGGAATCAGGTCGGTCTTCACCATCTGCGATGACCCCGAAATTACTATCGAAGTCAATCCCGACGATGTCAGCCGCGAATACCTGAACGAGCTGAAAAACCTTTCATTCAACCGTATAAGCATTGGCGTGCAGTCATGGAACGACAAACTCCTCAGGATGCTGAACAGAAGGCACGATGCCAGGGGGGCCGAAAAGGCTGTGACAGAAGCTCTGAGGGCCGGGTTTACAAATCTCTCGGTAGACCTGATCTATGGTTTGCCCGGAATGAAGACAGGTGAGTGGGAGAGGAGTCTTGAAAAGACATTCAGCTTTGACATAAAGCATCTTTCGGCCTACCATCTGTCAATAGAGCTCGACACCCCATTTCATAAAATGCTTAAGCAGGGCCTGCTGAAGGAAATCGATGAGGAGGAAAGCAACAACCAGTACGCGACGCTGATAGAGATGGCCGGCTCCCATGGGTTCCTTCATTATGAGATTTCAAATTTCTGTCGCGACGAGTGGTTTTCAAAACACAATACCTCGTACTGGAAACAGGTGCCATATATCGGCCTGGGCCCGTCAGCCCACTCATTCAACGGCTATTCGAGGCAGTGGAACGTTAGCGATGTGAATCGCTATATCAGGGCCATCAACAGCGGGTGCGCAGACTATGAAAAGGAGGAACTCGACTTCAGGAAGAAGTTCAATGAGTATATGATGACATCGCTGCGCACAATGTGGGGAATTGACCTCGAATATGTGGAAAGGAATTTTGAGAAGGAGGGATTTGACTATATTACCAATATTGCCGAAAGATTTGTTTCATACGGCATGATGAGGCAGCAAAAAAACTCCCTGATCCTTACAGACCAGGGAGTTATGATCGCTGATAATATTATCTCCGAATTTATGATGACCTGAAGCTGTACCCCGGCTACCTTCCCTTCAGCACAAATGTTGAACTACCTATGAGAATGCCGTCAAGCCAGAGCTCAACCGTTGATGTTCCCGCCACGAAATCACCCGTGTTGTCAACAAAGATGCACATCTCAAGATCGACGTTTTCGTAGTCGACATCGCGCCTTGCGCTGAAGATCACGTTATCATTGCCGGCACGGAAAATATTGTCGGGACTGTCGGTTATTACAAGGCCATCGGGTCGCAGCACCCGCAGGAACACCGTCTTTCTGCCCGCTGTTGCAATAGGATTCTCCCTCAGGGTGAAGCATACCTGCAGCTTGTCGAGCCGGTCAATGCGGTCAACCTCCCGCCGTCTGGTGTTGATGCCCGTCACAACCACATCCTTGGCCTGTATTACCGAGGCTATCTCAACCTTGGCGGTAAGGTTCTCCCTGGTCCGCTCAAGCTCTATATTGGTTTGTGTTACCCTTGTAATCTGGCCCCTGATCTCTTCGTTCTCTGCAACCAGTATTTTATTGCGGGTATTGAGCGAGTCTATCTGTACAATGTAGCTCTTCATTATCTCCCTCATCGTCCCTATTTCAGCCCTGTACTGACGAATCAGCTGAACATTTGATGCGTTTATCGAAAGCAGCTGC
>CAYUOS010000074.1:0-15455 GCA_964446435.1 uncultured Rikenellaceae bacterium
GGTATGCCATCCCGCCGGTAAGCACAATCGCATCAACCTCACCCTTAAGTACTGCGGCCAGTGCTGCAATCTCCTTTGAAATCTGGTATGCAGCGGCATCTCGTATCAGTTTCGCTTCAGGATCGTTTTCTTCTGCCCTCCTGCATATGTCCCTGAAGTCATTGGTTCCGAGATAGGCCACCATCCCTCCTTTTCCTGTTATCATCGATTTTATCTCATCCTTTGTATACCGCCCGCTGAAACAGATATCCACAAGCTGTCCTGCCGGAAGGCCACCCGATCTCTCGGGAGAAAACGGACCCTCTCCGTTAAGGGCATTGTTGACATCGATGACCTTTCCCTTTCTGTGGGCTCCCACGCTTACACCTCCACCCATATGGGCAACGATAAGGTTAAGATCCTCATACCTCCTGCCAACATTCCTTGCATGGGTCCTTGCGATAGCCTTCTGATTCAGGGCATGAAAAATTGACAGCCTCCTGAATTCGGGGTGGCCGGCAATCCTTGCAAGCGGCTCCATCTCATCAACCACAACAGGATCAACAATATAAGCCTTTGCATTACCCAGGGAAGAGGCAATGTCATCAGCGATCAATCCACCCAGGTTGCTTGCATGCTCACCCATCAGTCCCTTCCGCAGATCCTCCTTCATAGGCTCATTGACCGTATATATACCCGACTCAATAGGTTTTACAAGTCCGCCACGGCCTACCACAGCCCTTATTTTGTCGTTATCAACTGACCTCTCCTTAAGCTCCTTGAGAATCAACTCCTTCCGGAAAGAATACTGGTCGGTAATCTTATGAAAGTGCTTCAGATCGTCACTTGAATGCCGGAGTGTAACCTCAAACTGCATATCCTCCTCCTCAAACACTCCGAATTTGGTAGAGGTTGACCCGGGGTTTATTGCTAAAATAAGCCGCTTGCACATATTGTATTATAACGTTAAATGATTATTATTCAAACCATAAGACATGAAAGGGCAATGCAATAGTATTTTGATTTCTCGCTCTCGCTTCTCGACATTACAACCACAGGTTTTGTGGGGCCGCAAATGACTCCTGCCAGTTCACCTCCGCCAAAAAGCATCAGCCCCTTATAAAATGGATTGCATGATTCAAGATCAGGGAACAGGAGGATATCCGCATCACCCTGAACCGGAGTTGAGACTCCCTTGACAGCAGGGCTGGAGGGATCGCAGGCCAGAAAGATGTCAAGCGGACCATCTATTATGCAGTTTCTGATCTGGCCCCTTTCAGCCATCTTGCACATGACAGAATAATCCATCGTGTTCTCAAATTGCCGGCTGACCTTCTCGGTAGCTGATATCAGGGCCAGCTTTGGCTTGTCAATGCCAAACCTGCGTGCCATTTCGATGGCATAACCAGCCATTGCAACCTTCTGGTCGAGATCTGGAAAAGGAATAACTGCAGGATCGGTTACGAACAGAAGCTTTCTGTATGCTGGTACCTCAATGGCACATACATATGTCATTACACCCCCGGGAGGCATAAGCCCCTTCTCCTTGTCCAGCACTGCCCTGAGAAACTTGTCGGTTCCGAGTAGGCCCTTCATCACAACGTCAGACTCGCCGTTTCTTGTCATCGAGACAGCTTTCTCAGCCGCCTCCTTTTCAGTAGAGGCAGGTATAATCGTGAATCCGGATATGTCAGTCGCGGCATCTGCTGCCACCCTCTCTATTTCTGAGGGAATTCCTATCATCAGAGGCTCTGCGAAACCATCGTCGCAAGCCTTGCGTAATGCACTAATGGTATTGGCGTCCTGTGCCCATGCAACTGCCACACGGTACCTGATGCCGGTTGACTTAACATGGGCAATCAATTCATCGAGTCTGGTTATCATAAGCCGGTCTGGCAATATTTTTCTAACTGGCTGCAGCGGCAAGGATAATGCTGTAATACTTGGCCTCCTCTGAATCTGATCTTGAGGTCAAAACAATGGGTGCACTTGCTCCCAGAATAACACCTGCCACTTTTGCCTTAGCGAAGAACACGAGCGACTTGTACAGAACGTTCCCTACCTCAATATCAGGCATAAGCAACAGGTCAGTGTCTCCTGCAACATCACTCATGATGCCCTTATGCCTGGCGCTTTCAAAGCTTACTGCATTATCGAATGCCAAAGGACCGTCTATAATGCAATTCCTGATCTGGTCGCGCTGATTCATCTTCGAAAGAAGTGCTGCATGAAGTGTTGCCTCCATATTCTCGTTAACCATCTCAACCGCTCCCAGTACTGCTACCTTGGGCATCTGTACACCGAGCCGGTTAAGGCATGACACTGAATTGTCAACAATGGCTATCTTGTCCTGCAGATTAGGTGCGATATTCATTGCGACATCTGCCACGGCAATAAGCTTGTGATAGGTTTTTACCTCAAAGAGGGCAAAGTGAGAAAGCAGCTTCCCTGTTCTCAGGCCCCATTCCTTGTTCAGAACCGCCTTGAGAAGGGAGGAAGTACCTACCTTCCCCTTCATCAAAACATCAGCCTCTTTGTTGCTTACCATTTTTACAGACAGCTCAATGGCCCTCTCCATGTCGGGCTCATCGATTATCTTGACGCCGTCGGTGTCAAACCTGTACTCTTTCAGCAGTGATGCAATCTCTGATTTTCTGCCAATAAGCAATGGTTCAATCAGCTGGTCATTGTAAGCCTTCATCACCGCATTAAGCGAGAAGGGGTCCTGGGCAGCAGCAAGGACAAGTCTTTTCTTCGGTCCTTTTGATGTAATACCCTTAAGGTCACTAAGTTTCTTCAAGATCATAAGTCGGGGGATTAATTCCGGGTATCAGACTCCCATTGATTCGACGATGTTCCTTGTATCGGTTGCAATCACCAGTTCCTCATCAGTTGTGGTTATCATAACCTTAACCCTGCTTGACGGCTTTGAGATTGTCAGGTCCTTGCTCTTGACGCCATGGTTTACCTCGGGGTCAAACTCAATTCCCAGATACTCCATGCCTGTACAGATCATATTCCTCATGTTGAAATCGTTCTCGCCAATGCCACCGGTGAAGATCAGAAGATCGATGCCGTTCATAGCCGCTATATAGGCACCTATGAATTTCTTGACCTTATATGCATACATCTCAAGGGCAAGCTGAGCAAGCTTGTTACCTTCGGCAGCTGCAATCTCAAGGTCGCGCATATCTGAAGATATCTTCGAAATACCAGCCACACCGCTCTTCTTGTTTATAAGGTTATTTACCCCTGATACGCTGAGATCCTCCTTGTCTGCCAGATACAGAAGAACTCCGGGGTCAATCTCTCCTGTCCTGGTACCCATAATAAGACCGTCAACCGGAGTGAAACCCATCGATGTATCGATCGATATACCATTCTTTATTGCGGTAATCGAGGCTCCATTGCCAAGGTGACATGTCACTATCTTAAGGTCTTCCATCTCCCTGCCGAGCATCTTTGAAGCTTTCAGTGCAACGAATTTGTGACTTGTGCCATGAAAGCCGTACTTCCTTATGCGGTATTTCTCATAATACTCGTAGGGAATTGCGTACATATAGGCATAATCTGGCATCGTCTGGTGAAACGAAGTATCGAATACCGCAACCTGGGGGACACCGGGTATAAGCTTCTCAACCGACAGGATTCCCTTCAGGTTAGCCGGGTTATGCAGTGGTGCAAGCTCACAGACAGCTTCAATATCTCTCTTCACGTCATTGTCAATAAAAACGCTCTTCTTGAAGTTTTCGCCTCCGTGTGCCACCCTGTGGCCTACAGCCTTAATCTCGTTGATGTCACCGATCACACCGTGCTGCTTGTCTAGCAATGCGCTTACAACAAGGTTGATGCCTATGGTGTGGTCGGGAATATCAGCGATAACGTGATATTTCTCCTTTCCAACAGGTTTGTGTGTCAGAATTCCGTCGTTCAGACCGATGCGCTCAATAAGTCCTGTTGCGACTAACTCAGCACCATCATTCATCTTAAAGACCTTGTACTTGATTGACGAACTCCCGCAGTTTAATACTAATACGACCATGATTGTTAGATTTCTTATTTAGGTTTAGAATTGTTAATTAGCCTTCTTCTCAGCTGCCTGGTTTGCGGTAATGGCAATCAGACTGACAATATCACTTACCGAACAGCCCCTCGACAGGTCATTGATCGGTGCCGCCATGCCCTGCAATACAGGTCCTACGGCCTCGGCATTAGCCAGCCTCTGAACCAGCTTGTAGGCGATGTTTCCTGTTTCAAGTGTCGGAAATACCAGAACGTTTGCCCTGCCGGCAATTTTGCTTCCGGGTGCCTTCTTCTGGCCAATTGATTCAACAATGGCTGCATCGGCCTGAAGCTCACCGTCAATATCGAGCCATGGAGCCATCTCCTTCGCAATCCTGGTTGCATTTACAACCTTGTCAACCATTGGATGCTTCGCGCTGCCCTTTGTCGAAAAACTCAGCATGGCAACCCTTGGTTCCTTGCCAATTATTGCCCTGTATGTATTTGCAGTCGCAACGGCTATTTCTGCAAGTTCCTTTTCAGTCGGATCAGGATGAACCGCTCCGTCGGCAAACATCAGTATGCCATCATCTCCAAACTCCTTGTCCTTTAAAATCATAATGAAAGCTCCCGAAACCACTGAGATACCGGGAGCGGTCTTGACATACTGAAATGCCGGCCTCAGAACGTCTCCGGTTGCATTATCTGCTCCGGCAACCTCACCATCAGCATCGCCGGCCTTAATCATCATAACAGCAAGGCAGAGGGGGTCTTCTATCAGCCTCGAGGCCTCTTCCTTCGTAAGACCCTTGCTTTTGCGTATTTCCACCATCATGTTGACGTACCTATCTTTGTCAGGATTGTTGAGGGGGTCTACAATTCTGGCCGACGATATCGATTTATAACCCCTGGCAAGTGCCTCAGCATTTATTGCCTCAGGATTACCTAACAGGATGATCGAAGCAAGATTCTCACTTATGGCAATATCAGCGGCCTCAAGCGTCCTGGGCTCCAATCCTTCCGGCAACACAATACGCATCTTGTTTTTACGTGCACTCTCCTTGATTTTCTCAATTAATTCCATTGTATATCAGTATTTTAAATGACTTCGAATCTCCGACCCAAATGTACAAAAAAAATGTTCTATTAAACAATTAATCCTTACATGATTAAAATCAGTATTGGCATATTTCTAAAACATCCCGCAATCAACTGTCTCCCGAATCGATTGCTGTAATAGATTTTGTACATTTGAAGGCTCAACAGCTATTGATGAATTCAAACCACATGCTCGACGATCTCGCCCGTGAACTTGAGGGAGAATTGGCATATGACGATGCATTGAGGACCATCTATGCAACAGACGCATCGGTATATCGACTGATGCCTCTTGCGGTAGCATGGCCTGCCGGTTCCCGTGATCTGATTAAGCTTATCGGTTTCTGCCATCGCAACAACACATCGCTTACAGTGAGAGGTGCTGGAACCTCGCTGGCCGGACAGGTAGTCGGGAAAGGAATCATTGCCGACATATCAAGGCATATGAACCGCATAATTGAATTCAATCCTGAAGAGCGTTGGGTAAAGGTGGAACCCGGAGTAATACTCGACGAACTCAATATGTTCCTGAAACCTCATGGATTGCAGTTCGGTCCAGAGACATCAACCTCCAACAGATGCACAATAGGCGGTATGGCCGGAAACAATGCCTGTGGCCTCCACTCTCTTGTGTATGGCTCAACACGTGAACATCTGCTTGAGGTAAAGTGCCTCCTGAGCGATGGTTCAGAGGTAGTTCTGAATAACAAAACGGAGGATGAGATAAACCAGATCGCAGCAGGCAATTCTCTTGAGGCAAATATCTACTGTGAGATTTCTGCAATTCTCTCTGACCCGGTTAACGCCGAATCAATCACCACCGGCTATCCCGATCCATCGATAACGAGAAGAAATACAGGATATTGCCTTGACATACTACTCGCCTGTGCCCCATTTTCACCTGATGGAGCTCCCTTCAATCTCTCAAAGCTGATTGCAGGTTCAGAAGGCACTCTGGCTATAGCTACCGAACTCAAACTCAACCTTGTATCCCTCCCACCCCCGGCCAAAGGCCTGCTGTGCGTTCATCTCAGAGAAAGGTCTGACGCCTTCAGGGCAAACCTTACCGCGCTGGAGCACAAGCCTTCAGCCGTTGAAATGATGGATGACAGAATACTCAGGCTGACTGAAGACAACCTCAGCCAGAGAAACAACAGGTTCTTCATCTCGGGGGAACCAGGGGCAATCCTAATAATCGAGATAGTCGCGAACAGCGACATTGAGGTGAGTCAGAAATCGCTGGCGCTGATTGGGGACCTGAAGATTAAAGGCTTTGGTTATCACTTTCCGCTTATCACCGGTAAAGATATTTCAAGGGTATGGAATCTCAGAAAGGCAGGACTGGGTGTCCTGTCAAATATGGAGGGGGATGCCAGGCCGGTATCATTGATTGAAGATACCGCAGTCAGGCCACAGGACCTGCCCGGGTATATGGATGAGCTGACCTCAATGTTGCAGAAATATGGCAAGGACACAGTACTGCACGCCCACATTGGTACCGGAGAATTGCATGTAAGACCCGTCCTTAACCTGAAAGAGTGTGCCGATGTTGCACTTTTCAGGGAGATAGCCCTGGAAACAGCCATTCTGGTGAGGAAATACAAAGGCTCACTCAGCGGCGAGCATGGCGATGGCAGGTTAAGAGGCGAATTTATCCCGGTAATACTCGGAGAACATAACTACCGCCTGATAGAAAGGGTCAAAAAGGCATGGGACCCGGGCAATATCCTTAACCCGGGGATCATTACAGATTCAGCCCCGGCTAACATGTTCCTCAGACATGAGGCAGGAATTATGCATGCTGAGCCTGAAACCATACTCGATTTCACCAGTACGGGTGGGATCGTCAGGGCCGCCGAGAAATGCAACGGCTCGGCAGACTGCAGAAAATCAGCAGCTATCGGAGGAACAATGTGTCCCACCTTCATGGCAACCGGTGATGAAAGGCTTTCCACACGTGCAAGGGCAAACATACTTGCTCAGTACCTCCCCGGCAAAGTCAGAGATGACTGGAACAGCAGAGAGATATACGAGGTACTCGACCTGTGCATATCATGCAAGGGATGCAAGGCAGAGTGCCCCTCGGGTGTCGATATCGCCAAAATGAAGGCTGAGTTTCTTCAACACTGGAATGACAAGAATGGCATACCGCTAAGAACGTGGCTAATAGCAAATATAACCTCAATCAACAGATTAGGTTCTTATATGCCGGCATTTTTCAACCTTATGGCTACCGGAAGGTTTACTTCCCGCCTTATCAAGGAGATTGCCGGGTTTGCCAGGCAGAGATCAGTGCCTCGCCTTCACAAGACGACCATGGCCAGATGGCTCCGTCAGAACCTGTCATCAATCAATCCGGAGAACCCGGTTGCAGAAGTCTGCCTTTTTGTTGATGAGTTCACAATGTTCAACGACACAGATATCGGGATCGATGTCGTTAGACTGCTTACAAGACTTGAATACAAGGTACTGACAACCAGGAAAAGTATTAGTGGCAGGACATTTATTTCGAAGGGAATGCTTAGAAAGGCCTCAGCCATTGCAGCAAGGAATATTGAAATGCTCTATCCTTTCGCCGTAATGGGTATACCGGTAATTGGTATAGAGCCGTCGGCAATTCTCTCTTTCAGGGACGAATACCCTGATCTGGTAAGGGGCCCATTGCGTGAGAAAGCTCTGATCCTGGCCCGGTCGGTAATGACATTTGAGGAGTTTATTGCTGAGGAATTCAGATCGGGAAGGATAAGCAGAAATAGCTTTACCGAGGATCATGCCTCGGTTCTGGTACATGTACACTGTCAGCAGAAGGCAGTAAGCACATCCTCACCCACCATCGGGGCTCTTTCGGTACCATTAAATTATAGTGTATGGGAGATTGAATCGGGGTGCTGCGGTATGGCCGGGTCGTTTGGCTATGAAAAGGAGCATTTCGGGTTATCAAACAAAATCGGCGAACTCGTCCTGTTCCCTGAAGTCAGGAATGCGGAAGGTAATGTAATACTCTCAGCACCTGGAACAAGCTGCAGGCATCATGTTTCAGACGGAACCGGCCGAAGCATGAAACACCCGGCAACAGTCCTCTATGAGGCACTTAAACCCCTAAAATGAAAACCACCCTCTTGTCTTCAGCAAACCATCGCTGACAAAAGGGTGGCTACATCTGTTTATCTTCTCCCCGGTGATTTACCCTGTTACTTTTTAAGGGTCTGATAGTAACCAGTAAATATTGTGGTAATCAAAGGCTTGTAATATAGCCAGAAGAAACGTCTCGGGTCATTCTCATCAGTCTCCGAATAGTAGGTCTTCTTGAGAATGCCATGTTTCGAGAGGAATGAGGTTGAGTATGGAATATCATTTGTTGCAAAGTCACCAGCGAAATACCAGTTTCTCTGTTTTTCAGAATCAACTATAACTGCCGGAAAAACATCTGAAAGGAAGTTTTGAGCCAACAGGCTGTCGCCCGCAGCGTTTGAGTGAATCTGGAAGTATGAAATGACGTCGGTCTCCCTGCTGTCGATAACTTCAAACCATTGGGTAAAGGGCACGCAGGTTGAAACCCCCAGCTTCTGTGCCTCTTCTTCATCGGTAATAACCATCGGCAGCGGATTGACAAGGTGTTTTCCTTCCTCCAGAACTACTATCTCACGATTCTTTACGAAGACAATTCCTGCACCCTTAAAGTCCCAGGGTTTGGAATAATACCTCCTGTACATGCCGGTCATCCAGATCGGAAAGTCAGTATTCCTGAGGGTGTCAAGAGATTCAAAGTATTTGGCTGTCCATCCGCTTGACTTGATACCAAGCATCTCTTCTACCTTGTACTTCTCAAGATCTGCCGTCGGGTAATCAAAACTGTTGTATTCGAGTACAACAAGCTTGTCACGCTTCTGCATCTCAACCAGCAGCAACTGGTCATTGTTGTTCAGCCCCCCGTAAATCTTCCTTGTTCTCCTTATTCTGCTGATAGTCTGGTACCATTCGCTGAAGAATACCCCGTAAGTATCTGCAAAGTATATTGCATCGTATGTTTCAGCAAGATCAATCAATTCAGCAAGCCTGTAGTCTCTTCTCTTATGTTGCCTTTCCCTCAGGGGTTTGAGTGGGAAGAACCCGTAATAGTCCTTGCGGTAAGAGTAGGAACTCTTCTTCTCCTTGTCAACAAACCTTTCATTGTTGAGTACCCAGAAAAATGATCTGTGGGTTAGCCTGTCAAGCGTGGGTACCGTCTTATTCAGGACCAGGACATTCAGGGGTTTCTTCTCCTGGAAAGCCCATCTTACGACGCTATATACCGGGAAGGCAAGTATTACTACCAGGATGATGATTACAATCAGCAGAGGCCTTTTCATAGTTTGTCTGATATTTGGATATACTCAGATACTTGATAAATATTTTGTTACAACATTATTTCAATCTGTTCCGGTCAGAGAATTTGATTGTTAAAAGTATTAAATTATTTCATTCATTGAAAAAAAATTTTAGCCAAGTTATTAAAAAATATTGAAGTTCCAAATGGTCAGGCATACCGGCAGTTCAGAAATCTCAAAGGCCTGCCTGGATTTTTCCTGTAAATATTCTGAAACCTCTCCTGCCGTGAATATTTAATATAAACTTAACATTGAATGAACCAAAACGATTCTTTCATAACTTAATTTCGCATCAAACTTATCCTGCATGGAAAACATATACATTTTTGTGCTGATAGCCCTGGCCCTTCTGGCTATATCAGACCTGGCCGTAGGTGTGGCCAATGATGCTGTAAACTTCCTGAATTCGGCCTTTGGTTCAAAGGCTGCACCTGTAAAAGTGATACTCATAATTGCCTCGATCGGCGTAATTATAGGAGCGACCTTCTCTTCGGGAATGATGGAAATAGCGCGCAAGGGCATATTCAACCCTGCTGCATTCTCATTCAGCCATGTAATGATAATATTTGTGGCTGTAATGATCACCGATATTATACTGCTCGACCTCTTCAATACCCTTGGGCTGCCTACATCAACCACAGTATCAATAATTTTCGAGTTGCTTGGAGCAAGCGTGGGGGTGGCTATCATAATTGCCTCCGCCGATCCCGAAAGTACAGGTATCGCAGGATACATCAACTCATCAGGAGCACTCACAATCATAGCCGGTATTCTTCTGTCGATTGTCGTTGCCTTTACTGTGGGGCTGGTGATTCAGTACCTGACAAGGATTATTTTCTCATTCAATTACAACAGAAACCTGAGGTACATGGGCTCACTCTGGGGAGGAGTGGCAATTACTGCAATAACATACTTCATCGTTATAAAGGGAGCCAAGGGTTCCGCACTGATGAGACCCGAAATGGTTGAATGGATAATGAACAATACAGGCAGACTAATGCTGTACAGCTTCGTGGGATGGACCCTGCTGCTACAATTGCTCTATTCACTCTTCAGGGTAAACATACTTAAGATTATTGTACTGGTAGGTACTTTCTCTCTTGCAATGGCATTCGCCGGAAACGACATGGTAAACTTCATTGGCGTTCCACTCGCAGGTTATGAATCATTCAAGCTTTGGGTGGCCAGCGGAGAAGCTCCTGAACTTTTCGGCATGACGGGTCTGACGGGTGCCATCAAGACACCGACGGTTTTTCTCCTTCTGTCGGGGCTTGTAATGGTTCTGGCTCTCTGGTTTTCAAAAAAAGCCCGCTCGGTTACACAGACTGAGATAAACCTCAGCAGGCAGGATGAGGGTTTCGAAAGGTTTGAATCAAACCAGTTTTCCAGGGCGCTTGTCAGACAGGGTATTGGCATTGGAAGGTTCTTCAGCTTTATCCTGCCAGACAGAATAACCCAATGGCTTGATAGTCGCTTCGACCAGACTGAGTCATCAAGGATTCAAAAGGAACAGGGAGCAAAGTTTGACCTGCTCAGAGCTTCAGTCAACCTCACCGTTGCAAGTGCCCTGATTGCCATTGGTACTTCATATAAACTTCCCCTTTCGACCACCTATGTGACTTTCATGGTGGCGATGGCAACCGCTCTTGCAGACAGGTCGTGGGGTCGCGAAAGCGCAGTATACAGAATATCAGGTGTTGTAACTGTTATCCTGGGCTGGTTCATTACTGCATTCGCTGCCTTTACCCTGTCAATGCTTGTGGCGCTATTCCTGAGCAAGACAGGTCTGATCGGAATAGTAATTCTCCTGCCGGTAGTGGTAGGAATTATCTCATACAGCTACATAGCCCACAGGAGAAGGGTTAAGCGTGAGGAAGTAAAAGAGCAGACCTACTCTGCAAGAACTGAAAAGATAGCAGATTATGTACCTGAATGTCAAAGCTTCCTGATCTCCCAGATAATAATGATTTCCGGACTGTTTGACAAGAGCATAATCGGTCTTATCAAAGAAGACCGCAAGAGGCTAAGAGACGTGCGTAAGTCGGTTGCAGAAATGAACCAGGAGATCAAGCGTCGCAAGGATTCCGTCCATCTTTTCATAAGAAGAATCAGCGAAGAAAACATAGAGTCAGGCGCATTCTATGTCCAGGTTTTTGACTACCTGAGAGAAGCAGGTCATTCAACAACCTATCTGACCGGACCAATTTTCAATCACGTGGAAAACAACCATCCACCCCTCTCGGTTAATCAGCAGAAGGAGCTGCGCGGCCTGAGTCTTGAATTCAATGAATACAGTAACTTCATAATCTATGTGCTGAAATCAGGCAATTTTGATGAGATAAAGGGATTACTGGCAAAACAGGCTGAATTTACCGGAACCATCGAGGAAATTAAGAAGAAGCAGCTGGGAAGGATAAAGAAGGGTGTTAGCGGAACCAAGGCAGGCATCCTCTATCTGAACATACTGAATGAAACAAAGAACCTGGCACTGCAGCTGGGCAACCTGGTAAAGTCTTACCGTGATTTCAGCAGGTCGATGAAGAATTGAAACATAAGGTGAAAAGAATTGTCAGGGGAGGCCGGTAAGGTCTCCCTTTATTTTTAATTTTGCAGAAAACCGACTCAATGTTTTCAAATCAGCCACTTGCAGAAAGACTAAGACCAAAGAACCTTGATGGTTACTTCGGTCAGCCTCATCTTGTCGGTAACGATAGTGTGCTGAGGAAGATTATTGAGTCAGGCAATCTACCCTCATTTATCCTCTGGGGTCCTCCCGGAGTGGGTAAAACAACCCTTGCAGTAATTATTGCAAACCAGCTTAAAAGGCCATTCTACAGGCTTTCAGCCGTCAACTCGGGTGTAAAGGAGGTAAGGGAATGCATCGAAAAGGCAAGAAATGACAGATTCCTTGACCAGCCAAATCCACTCCTTTTCATAGATGAGATTCACCGCTTCAGCAAATCGCAGCAGGACTCACTGCTTGGGGCTGTTGAGCAGGGAGTGATTACCCTGATAGGAGCCACAACAGAGAATCCATCATTTGAGGTCATTGCCCCTCTCCTTTCACGTTGCCAGGTCTTCATACTCAAACCCCTCGATGATGATGTACTCAGGAAGATGATCGGGAATGCCCTCTCGGTTGATTACTATCTAAGCAAGTACAAAGTCGTTGTAGAAGAGGATGAAGCCCTTATCCGCCTTGCTGGAGGAGATGCGAGAAAGCTCTACAATGCCCTTGAGCTGACAGTATCGCTGGAGGCAGATCAATCAGGCCCGGGCTCTGAACTGAAGATAACCAACCAGAAGGTACTCGACCATGTGCAGAAGAATCTGGCCATGTACGACAAGCATGGAGAGATGCACTATGATATTATCTCGGCATTCATAAAATCTGTAAGGGGCAGCGATCCGAATGCAGCTGTCTATTACCTGGCACGAATGGTTGAGGGTGGTGAGGATGTTAAATTTATTGCCAGAAGGCTTGTTATTCTGGCTGCTGAAGACATAGGACTGGCCAATCCGAATGCCCTGATGCTCGCACAGTCAGCCTTCGACGCGGTAAATGCAATAGGCTGGCCTGAATCGAGAATAATACTTTCTGAAATAACCATTTACCTGGCGACCTCACCCAAGAGCAACAGTGCCTATATGGCTATCAATAAGGCCCAGGAAGAGGTATATCGCAGCGGCGACCTTTCCGTACCGCTTCATCTGAGAAATGCCCCCACAAAACTCATGAAAAAGGAGGGCTATGGAAAGGACTACAAGTATGCTCATAACTTTGACAATCACTTCGTAAGGGATAATTATATGCCTGACGAGATCAGAGG
Organism: uncultured Rikenellaceae bacterium; assembly: GCA_964446435.1. Taxonomy (GTDB): domain Bacteria; phylum Bacteroidota; class Bacteroidia; order Bacteroidales; family VadinHA17; genus SLNP01. The sequence continues at coordinate 13,277 of CAYUOS010000074.1, forward strand.
AAAAACCTTCTTTATCCCCGGTGACACTAAAAGAGAAGAGGAGATCAGGGCAAGATTGAAAGAGATGTGGAAGGGTTTTTATGAATATTGATTATCTTAGCTGTCACGTTAAGCATATTAACCGTCTCAACAATTCAAATAAAACTAACTGAAAAATGAAAAAACTACTTTTTGTCAGTCTATTGCTTCTGACTGTCGCATCACTGGGTGCCCAGACCCTGGAGGAGATCGTAAAAAGAAATTACGAGGCATCCTCAATGGAAGCTTACAAGAATGCTTCTACGGTAAAGATTACCGCCAAGGCGCTTCAGGGTGGTATGGAGATACCTATGGTAATCTCAATAAAGAATCCTGATAAGGTCAGGGTTGAAATGAGCTTCCAGGGAATGTCAATAATTCAGTCTTTCGACGGGACAACCGGTTACATGGTAAATCCGATGATGGGAAGCAACGATGTAATCGAGATGCCTCCTGCCGATGCAGCCAATCTTATGAATCAGGCGTCCTTTTCCACTGACCTGGCGCAATACCTGAAAGACAACAAACTGGAACTTGCAGGGGAATCGTCAATCTCAGGCAAACCGGCATGGATAATCAAGGTTACAATGCCTGGCGGAGACATCATGACAGTTTATATTGACAAGTCTACATTTCTACAGATCAAGTCTGAGATGAACGTTTCACAGATGGGCATGGAAATGGCCGTTGAGACATACCTTTCAGACTATACTGATTTCAACGGACTGAAGCTTCCGAAGACCACGACCACATACGCCAACGGCATGGAAATGGCTATGATGATGATAGACAAGGTTGAATTGAACATCTCAATGGACGATAAGATATTCAAACTAAAATAATTAAGAGTTTTATATAAAGAAGAGGCTGCCCTTTCAGGACAGCCTCTTTTTTTTCTGAGATGCAGCCGGTCTGTAAGCCGGGTTCTGTACCGTCACATTCCCTTCACGAGGTGGTGTAACGGTTTCCGTCATTTATCTGGGCCGGTCATCGCTGAACGGCTCTTACGGCCTACCCCCCGGCTCGGGCGAGCAACCCTCAGGCACCGGTATACATGGCCTTTCAACCCATGAGACGTACGGCTTCCCGTGTCACCACGGGAACCGGTGAGCTCTTACCTCACCTTTTCACCCTTATCACGACCAGAGGCCATGACGGTTATTTTCTGTTACGCTGCTATACCCTCGCGGATATCTTCCCGTTAGGAAGCATGGAGCTCTTTGTTGTCCGGACTTTCCTTTCAGTAACGTTCAGTTAATGAACGACGGAACAACCTGCTGCGGTGCAAATATACGAAAAAGCTGTTAATAGTATGCTACACTCTTGACATTCAGGAATTCACAAAACCCTTCATAAGAAAGCTCCCTTCCGAATCCCGATTCCTTTACTCCCCCGAATGGAAGAGCCGGATCTGACCTGAGAAATCCGTTGACAGCGATGGTGCCTGTATCGAGCCCTTCAATAAGTGTGCCTGCAATCTTCTCATCATTGGTCCACACCGATGCTCCGAGGCCGAACCTGCTTCCGTTTGCCATTCTTAAGGCCTCCTCGGTTGTTGAGAATCTGAAAACCGGAGCAACCGGCCCGAAAACCTCCTCAACTGCTGCCGGACTACCTGGTGGGATTTCTGTCAGTACTGTCGGTTGAAAGAAAGCCGGACCGGGTACACCAATCTTCCCTCCTGCCACAAGGGTTGCTCCCAACCCAATGGTCTCCTTAACCTGTCTTTCAACCTCAATAGCCGCATCAACACCGACCATCGGACCGATAAATACTGAAGGATCGGAAGGGTCACCAATTTTCAAACCCTTTACCAGTCTGAGGAACTCTTCCATAAACCTGTCATAAACATCCTCATGCACCAGTAATCGTTTTGCCGCAATACAACTTTGTCCGCAGTTCTGGTACCTGCCGGTGACGGCTCCGCCGGCAGCCTTGAAGATATCTGCATCGGGAAACACGATGAACGGGTCGCTGCCCCCAAGCTCAAGAATACATTTCTTGATGTACCACCCGGCAAGTGAGGCAATCTTTGATCCGGCCCCATTGCTGCCGGTAAGTGCGATGCCCCTTATCTCAGGCATCGCAATTATCTTTTCTATCTGACTGTGATCAGGAAGCAACACCCTGAAGAGTGATTCGGGAAATCCGGCCTCAAGCA
>CAYUOS010000075.1:0-15187 GCA_964446435.1 uncultured Rikenellaceae bacterium
TCTTTACCCGCAAACCGGGTGACAAGGTGATGATTTCGGGCCCCTACGGCGAATTTCATATCAAGGATACCGAAAACGAGATGGTCTATATCGGGGGTGGGGCCGGCATGGCTCCATTGAGAAGCCATATCTTTCATCTTTTCCATACTCTCAGGTCAGGGCGCAAGGTTTCATACTGGTACGGAGCGAGGTCAAAAAGGGAAGTCTTCTACGAAGATGATTTCCGAAAGATAGAGGCCGAGTTCCCCAACTTCAGGTTTAACCTTGCACTATCAGAACCACTGCCCGAGGACAACTGGAAGGGTTACACAGGTTTTATTCACAAGGTTCTGCTCGACAATTATCTGGGCTCGCATAGAGAGCCCGAGGATATTGAATACTACCTCTGCGGACCGCCGATGATGAATTCTGCCGTTCTTAAGATGCTTTACGACCTTGGCGTTCCGGATGAGAACATAGCATTCGACGATTTCGGCGGATAAAAACTCATCATAATGAAAAGAAGAAAGGGCTGTGGGGAACAGCCCTTTTCTGCAATAGGGGAAAGGGGGAATGTGTAAAACTGACCCTGAAATGTGAATCGAAGATTAAAGAGTCATAGAGCAAATCTATTCAATTCGTTCCATTCCAAAAAAGTATTTTGGCGAACTCTCCTTTTTATAGGATGAATGCCACATTTTCTTACGGCAACGGTTTTTCACCATGAAGGCATTCACTTCCTTCAATTGTGTGTAAATTTGGCACTGTTCAAAAACCTTCATGTCATGAAAGGATTAAAACTACTGCTGGCAATTTCAATTGTGGTTTCGGGCTGCGACAGAAGCCCGCTGTTCCAGAATCATTCAGGTTTCACCCAGGGAACCACTTTCAGCATCACCTACCAGGAGAAGATGTTCATCAGTACTGAGAAGATCAACAGGGCAATTGATGAAAAGCTAAGGGATATTGACATGTCTATGTCGCTATATAACCCGTCTTCCCTCATATCGGCAATTAACAGGAATGAGACTGTGGAGGTCGACAGGCTGTTCTCGGATGTATTCATGGTATCAGAGAGAGTATCTGAAATGACAGATGGCCTGTTCGATATAACCGTGGGTCCACTTGTGAGGGCATGGGGATTCGGGCCTGACGCGCTGCGATTGTTCGATCAGTCAAGGAGAGACAGCCTGATGGAATTTGTGGGATTCAGGAAGGTAAGATTGAAGAATGGTGTATTGGAAAAGGATGATCAGCGCATCTGGATTGATATGAACGCGGTGGCTCAGGGATATAGTGTTGACGTTATTTCCGGATTGCTGGAGGATTTTGGTATCAGAAACTACCTTGTCGAGATAGGCGGTGAGATAAGGGCCTCCGGAATGAGAGGTGACAGGTTATGGAGGGTGGGTGTCGACAGGCCTGAAGATGCCAACTATTCACCTGGTGTGAGCCTGGCTGCCGTGATTGAGCTATGTGATGAGGCCCTGGCTACATCAGGCAACTACAGGAAGTTTTACATTGAAGATGGCGTAAAGTATTCACACACAATTGATCCGACGACCGGGTTGCCGGCCAGGAACAGGCTTTTAAGTGCAACCATCATTGCTCCTGATGCGGCCACTGCCGATGCATTTGCGACAGCATGCATGGTAGCTGGTCCTGAAAAATCGATAGAGATGATATTGAAGTATGAATTCCTGGAGGGGTTTCTGATATACTCTGGTGACGACGGCGAGTACCTTACCTGGATTTCAGAGGGTTTGAAGGGAAGACTGACGGAGGAGTAGAACCGGTTAATGTGAGCTACTTCCGGCCGCAGGCGGAGCATCCGGGGAAATCATCTGTTGAATGACACCCTACGTCGATTGTTTTGGCACAGCCGATACCCAGTCTCTTCATCTCCTTATTGTGACCGACATGTGTATCTGGAAATTTCCCTGAAGATTCAATAAGCATTCTTATTGCCAGGCCGGCCAGGGAGAGAGAGATCAATATTGCGCTAAGAATTAGTAGATTGACAAACAACATTTTCGGGTAAATATGTTAATTTTAGACTGAAATGTTATTGTGTATTATGAACTGCAAATATAGTGTGTCACAACCACATTAAATAAACAACTGCATCCTTTTTTTGTTTATCATAGAGACAAAACCGGCTATATAAAAAAGAGACTTATAAAAATGAAGACAAAGAGCAAGAAAGAAGAGAGGCAATTCAATCGCGGAGAGGTAATGGCTGATTACAGGCTGGCGAGCCTTAGCAGGATTTTAAGTGTAATGGGAAGGAAGGAAGTGCTTAGTGGAAGGGCCAAGTTCGGGATATTCGGAGATGGCAAGGAGATAGTGCAGATTGCCATGGCAAAGCAGTTCAGGGACGGAGACTGGCGATCGGGTTACTACCGTGACCAGACCTGGATGATGGCAATGGGGCATTATACTCCTGTTGAGTTCTGGCATCAGTTGTACGGCAATACTGACAAGACCATCAATCCGGGCTCCGGCGGTCGCGTATTCAACAACCATTTCTCGGTTCCCAACATAAACCCTGACGGTACCTGGAAGGACCTTACAAAGCAAAAGAACTCATCATCAGACATATCTCCGACAGCCGGTCAGATGCCGAGACTGCTCGGACTGGCATATGCATCAAAGCTTTTCAGGCAGAACAAGGAGCTTCACTCCTTTACCACGCTTACCCGCAAGGGCGATGAGGTCGCTTTCGGGTCAATCGGCGATGCAAGTACCTCAGAGGGACACTTCTGGGAGACGATGAACGCGGCTGGTGTGCTTCAGGTGCCAATGGCAGTATCGGTGTATGACAATGGATATGGGATTTCGGTTCCCAAGGAATACCAGACCACAAAGGGCAGCATCTCTGATATCATGATGGGATTCGGGCAGGAAAAGGGAAAACCCGGCGGTATTCTGATCTATAAGGGAAAGGGATGGGACTACCAGGGTCTCATCGAATTGTATGAGGAAGGTATCGCAAGATGCCGGGCCGAGCATATACCTGTTCTCTTTCATATTGACGAGGTTGCCCAGCCACAGGGTCACTCCACCTCAGGGTCTCATGAGCGGTACAAGAGCGGGGAGAGACTGAAGTGGGAAGAGGAATTTGACCCGATAAGGAAGATGAGGGCGTGGATTATCGAATCAGGAATAGCGTCTGATGAGGAACTGAAGGCCATTGAAGCTGAAGTGGAGAACGAGGCCAAGGAGGCCAGGAAGACAGCATGGGAGATGTTCCAGACCCCTGTCAAGGTTGAACGCGACGCCCTGGTCAGAATCATTGAGGAGAGAAGATGCGTCTGCAAAAATGAGGCAAAGGAAGATGAGATTGAGAATATCGTAGCTGACCTAAAGAAGGTGCTTACACCCATCAGGAAGGACAATTTCATGGCAGCCCGAAAGATTCTCAGGAACATCTGTGGCACCTGTCCCAAGGCCGACAGCCTCAGGGAGGAGATGCAGGGATGGCTCAGGAGAAACAATGCCGATGCTGCCAAAGCCTACAATACATATCTCTATAACGAGACCCCAACCTCGGTAATGAATGTTAAACCGGTTCCCCCGGTATTCAGCGAGAACTCCCCCGAAGTACCCGGCAGGCAGGTTCTGCGTGATAACTGGGACAAACTTTTTGAGAAGTATCCTTTGCTGGTTGCCTTCGGTGAGGATGCCGGAAGAATAGGTGGAGTCAACCAGTCGTATGAGGGACTTCAGAAGAAATACGGTGAGCTGAGGATCACCGACACCGGCATCAGGGAAGCGACCATTCTTGGACAGGGTATAGGGCTGGCGCTCAGGGGCATGAGACCCCTTGCGGAGATTCAGTATCTCGATTATCTGATGTATGCACTTCAGACCATGAGCGATGACCTGGCTTCGACACACTACCGTACTGCAGGAGGAATGATAGCCCCTGTAATAATCAGTACCCGTGGTCACAGGCTTGAAGGTATCTGGCACTCGGGATCACCCATCAGCATGCTCATAAACTCGGTAAGAGGAGTATATGTCTGCGTTCCGCGTGACATGACCAGGGCGGCAGGCTTTTACAACACCCTGATGGAGGGACAGGATCCGGCGGTGGTGATTGAGCCGCTCAACGGTTACCGCCTGAAAGAGAGAATGGCAGACAACATTGGTGAATATAAGCTACCGCTTGGGGTTCCTGAAATACTTAGCGAGGGTGATGACATAACGATTGTCTCATATGGCTCTACTCTGAAGGTTGCCGTCGATTCTGTGAAGCAGTTATCAATGCATGGAATAAAGGCTGAGCTTATTGATGTTCAGACCCTTGTCCCGTTCGATCTGGCAGGCACCATTATCGCATCACTTAAGAAAACAAACAGGGTATTATTCCTCGATGAGGATGTTCCCGGGGGAACCACGGCATATATGATGCAGCAGGTTCTCGAAAAACAGGGAGGATGGAAGTACCTTGACAGTGAACCGCGAACCCTGGCGGCCAGGGAGCACAGGCCTGCCTACACTACTGACGGAGACTACTTCTCGAAACCCAATGCAGAAGACATCTTCGACACTGTATATGAGATGATGCACGAGGCTATGCCTGAGAAATACAAGAGATACTAAACGTTCATCCGCTCCTCTTCAGTGTGAACTTTTCCCTCAGCAGGGTCGTCTGAGAACCTTCTCATTCCCAGGTTGAAGGCGGCCAGGAAGACGTTGACAAACGGACTAAGCAGGTTAAAGAATGCATATGGCGCATATTCCCAGACAGGTACTCCAAGTACCTTTGACTGGGTGGCGCCACATGTGTTCCATGGAATCAGAACTGAGGTTACCGTGCCCCCTCCTTCGAGGGTACGGCTCAGCAGCTCAGGCTTGTAACCCATGTCACGGTAAAGCTTTGAGAACATTCTTCCGGGAACCACGATAGCCAGGTACTGATCTGATGCTGTCAGATTGAAAAAGATACAGGTTGCTATTGTCGAGCCAACCAGTGAGCCGGCATTGTGAACAAGCTTCATTATGTATTGGGTAATCTTCATCAGCAATCCTGCAGCCTCCATTATGCCACCGAAGACCATTGCGGTGACTATCAGCCATACGGTATTCAGCATACCTGCCATTCCGCCGGTGGAAAGAAGATCGTTCACCACCTCATTGTCGGTAACCACCGATACAGAACCGAACATCGACCCCATTACAGCAATGTATGATTGCTTCAGGTACGATCCGGGATTATCACCATCCCTGAGCAGTGACTCAGCGACTTCATTTATAATATGAGGCTGGAAGATCACGGCAAAGAGGGCTGCCAGCAGTGTTCCGAAGAGAAGGGAGGGCAGTGGCGGTACCTTCTTGATGATAACGACTATAAGGAGTACCGGAACAAGCAGGAGTATCGGTGAGATGAAGTAGGTCTCACTTATCGCGTTCAATACGGCAGCCACATCTGTCTGTGCTGCCTCGAAATCGTATGTGAAACCCATGATAAGGAAGATAATTAGTGTAATTATCAGGGCAGGCAGCGACGTCTGAAACATATATTTTATATGTGTGAACAGATCGGTTCCAGCCATTGCCGGAGCCAGGTTTGTGGTATCGGAAAGCGGAGACATCTTGTCACCGAAATAGGCTCCTGATATTATTGCCCCTGCCACCAGGCCAACCTTCATTCCAAGCGTAATGCCAATGCCAAGCAGCGCCACGCCAATAGTGGCAACTGTTGACCATGAACTTCCGGTGGCCAGTGAAACGACAGCGCATATTATGACGGTTGCGAAGAGGAATATTTTTGGGTTAAGTATCTGAAGGCCGTAATAGATCAGCATCGGAACCACACCACTAATCATCCATGTACCGGCAAGCGATCCTATGAGCAGAAGAATCAGAATGGAGGGCATTGCCGAGCTGATGCTGTTGACCGCTTTTGCCCTGACATCAAGCCATTTATGACCAAGGCTGACCGCAATAATACCTGCAATTGCCGAGGCCAGTATCAGCGCAATCTGGTTTGCTCCTGAAAGGGTGTCTTCAAAGAACTTGACATTGAAGGTAATGAATGCTATCAGAAATAAAACCGGGATAAGTGCCTGAAAAAGCGAAGGATTCTTGATTTTTGTCTCAGAAGGTGTCATATTCGTAAGGTTGAATGGGACGTCAATAAGAGGCGCAATTTAATCTATTTTTTTTTGAAAAAAGGGACTTCTTTACAACATCAGTGGCATGTTTTGTGTTATAATACCATGATCATTTTTTATATTTTGATCGCTGGATGTTTTTTTCTATTTTGGTAGCATATTGAGACAGTATGGAGAAGGAACTCGATTTTTTTTCTATCAATCCTGAGGACAAGATAGCCGAGAAGGGCAGTATTCTTATTTCTGAGCCTTTTCTTGCAGATACCTTCTTCAACAGGAGCATTGTCTACCTTGTTGACCATAGCGATGAGGGGAGTATCGGGTTCATAATAAACAAATCACTTGATATCAGAATAGAGAATGCCGTTGAAGGATTTGAGAATTTCAGCGATACTATCTCAATGGGTGGCCCAGTCGCATCCAATACCCTGCATTACCTTCACACCCTCGGAGACATGATTCCGAACAGTTTCTGGGTACGTGACAACGTTTTCTGGGGAGGTGACCTTGATGCTATCAGGAAGATGACATCAAAAGGAGTGATAAATGGTGACCAGATAAGGTTCTTTCTGGGGTATTCAGGCTGGAGTCCGGGTCAGTTGCAGAAAGAACTCAATGAAGACTCATGGGTAATTGCCCGCATCAGGCCTGAAACTGTTATGAAGAGCCGTGGTGAAGATTCATGGCGAGCTATTCTTAGAGGCATTAACAAGAAATACCGCATCTGGGCCGAATTCCCGGAATCACCGGAAATGAACTGAGGATTTCAGATTTCAGATTACTCCCGCTGGTCGCGAGCTCGGCCAAGGCCTCGGTTAACGATTTCAGATTTAGTATACTGAAAGAAGAATGAATCGCCCAAATCTGAAATCTTATATCGTTAATCGTATACTGTAAATCGTTTAGTGCATTATCAGGAACAAAAGCTCCTTAAGAATATCCCCCTGGTTGGTTCCGGCATCTCCAACGCCTTTTGATTTCATGTCATATTTTCTTAGAAGACCTATAACCGATATTGTTTTTCCGGCGTCGTAGTTTCTTGAAGCAGTCTCATATTCCCTGACGAAATAGGGATTAATTTTCAATGCTGCAGCCACGTTGTTTTTACTCTTGTCCTTCAGGGAGTGGAAAAGGAGAATCTTACTGAAATATGAGAACAGGGATACAATTGTAAGTGTAAGAGGATTATCCTTCTGGTTGCTGGCAAAGTATCTGCAGATAAGGTTTGCCTTCTCTATGTTTTTTTCACCGACAGCCTTCTGTAACTCAAAGTTGTTGAAGTCCTTGCTTATGCCAATGCTCTTTTCAACCACAGACATTGTGATAAGGGGTTTTCCCTGAGGAAGTGAGATCAGTAGCTTGTCGAGTTCATTGGCGACTTTGCCCAGGTCAGTACCGAGGTATTCGGTCAGCATAGAGGAAGCTTCAGGCTCTATCTTTACCCCCCTGGCCATAAGATACTCCTTGATCCATGTTGGCAGCTGGTAATCGCGCAGCCTTGGAGACTCAAAATAGACTCCCTTTGCTTCGAGTGATTTATAGAGCTTTGTTCTCTTATCCAGAGTCTTGTATTTATAGTTTATAACAAGTACAGTTGAGGCAAGAGGGTTGTCGGTATAAACCGCAAGGTCTTCGATCTTTCTGACCGTCTGGGCCTCCCTGACTATTATCACCTGGTGGTTGGCCATCATCGGAAAACGGCGTGCCTGCTCAACTATCCCCGGAACTGTTGTGTCATCGCCGTATATAACTGACTGGTTAAAATCCTTTTCAGAGTTATCGAGCAGGTTCTCTTCAATATATCTTGAAATCTGATCGATATAGAATGGTTCCTCTCCGGCGAGAAAATATACCGGCTTATAGATCTTTTTCTTCAGATCAGCAATAATAGTATCATAAGTAACCGGCATGGTCAGAATCTGAGGTGCTTGACTGATATGCCATTATTCCTTATTTCGGTAAGAGCGGCTATACCTATCTTGATATGATCTTCAACAAACTGGTCGGTTATCTTCCTGTCGCTCTCTTCTGTTTTGATGCCGCTGGAGATCATTGGCTGGTCAGAGACGAGAAGCAAGGCCCCTGATGGAATCTCATTGGCAAATCCCACCGTGAAGATCGTCGCTGTTTCCATATCAATGGCTATAGCCCTGGTTTTTACGAGATACTTCTTGAATCTGTCATCATATTCCCAGACCCGCCTGTTTGTTGTCAGGACGGTGCCCGTCCAGTACTCCCTGTTCATCCGGGTGATTGACGCCGATACCGCGCTCTGCAGCTTAAATGCAGGCAGGGCAGGCACCTCCTGAGGCAGGTAGTCATTTGATGTTCCGTCGCTCCTGATTGCAGCAATCGGAAGTATGAAATCGCCAAGCTGATTCTTCTGCTTAAGCCCCCCGCACTTACCCAGGAAGAGTAATGCCTGTGGTTCGACGGCACTGAGAAGATCCATAATCGTCGCAGCATTGGGGCTTCCCATACCGAAGTTTATAATTGTTATACCGTTGCTGGTTGCGTTTGGCATGTTTCTGTCGCGGTTCTCAACCTCAACATTGTTTATCCTTGCGAAGAGTTCCACATAGTACTGAAAGTTCGTAAGCAGAATATACTTGCTGAACGATTCGACAGATTTCCCCGTATAGCGCGGGAGCCAGTTTTTGACTATTTCCTCTTTCGTTTTCATTACGGTACAGGGTATTTTTTAGTTATATTTGCAAGTGCGGCGAGCAAGGCCGGCAGCCATATTTCTGCACCCAAAAATACAATAAAAGTTGAAACAGTTGAACCTGCCCGGATATTCATTCAGGATCATCGAAGAGGATGGTTTCAGAAAGATATTCGATCCTGTGAGGAAAAAGTTCGTTAAGCTCACTCCTGAGGAATGGGTAAGACAGAATTTCATTACCTTCCTGGTAAGGATACTGGGATACCCTGTCGGCCTTATATCAGTTGAAAGAGCATTCAGGTGGAACCGTCTTAGCCGTAGAACAGACATTCTTGTACATAACAGGAAAGGGGCAGCTGTCATGGTAGTTGAGTGCAAGGCCCCGGATGTAAAGATCAGTGCTGAGGTATTTGACCAGGTATTTTCATATAACATGAAACTAAGGGTTCCTCTTCTGGTGGTGACAAATGGCATTTCACACTTCGCCTGTCGTGTAACCGGCGAGTCAGGGAAGTACCAGTTCATCGAAAAACTCCCGTCTTACTGCGAGATAGATAACTTCATTAAGGCAGATGATTGACGTATCCTGCGCGATAATCCGGAACGACGAACTCAGGGTATTGATCGTACAGCGTGGTGAAGAGACTGATCATCCCTTTAAATGGGAGTTCCCCGGCGGCAAGGTAGACCTAAACGAGTCACCTGAGGACTCTGTAATAAGAGAGGTTAAGGAGGAACTCGGAATGGATGTCGTTATAGTCGGATCACTTCCTCCGGTTGAACATGACTATGGCCATAAGCAGATCCGTCTGATACCATTCATCTGTGATACTCTCACAGATGAACCTGTGCTGAATGAGCATATAGGTAGTCGCTGGACCGTTCCTGACGACCTTGTTTCTGTTGATTTCTCAGAAGCAGATACCTCAGTTGCAGGTATGTATGTTGCAATGAACGCTTCACCTTCAGATCGGGCAGATATATCAGACAGGAACACCGGTCAGCTGCAAGGCGGTGTCGATATCGCTGTCAGTGATGGGGAGTTAAGGTCAATGATCTGCCGTATAAGTGGTTCATCGGAGATGGGATGGATAGCAGCATCAGCAGTGTCAAATCCGCTTTTCTTCAGGAAACTGCTCGATTTTACTGACGGCGATGACGCCAGACTGGTATTCCGGTCATCTTGGGCCCTTGTGAAGACATGTGAACAATCGCCTGAACTCTTTACTCCATTCCTGGGCCTGATAGTGGAGAAGCTGTTCACCACAACGAATGGAAGCGCTGAGAGGTCATTCCTGAAGATTCTTCAACTCAAAGGAACATCTTCACTGGATGAGGACCTTCAGGGTCGGCTTGTTGATCATTGCTTCTCACTGATACGGTCGCGATCGTCGGCAATCGCTGTGAAGGTATATTCAATGGATGTTCTATACGAGATATCACAGAGGTACGCGGGACTGACAAATGAACTGGCAGGCATTCCCGCGATGCTCCCCGATGATGCTCCGGCGGGCGTAAAGGCAAAATGCAGGGAGATTATCAGAAAGCTGAACAAGCCTGTTAAATAGAATCGGGATCAGTTCTTCAGTATCCAGTCTGATATTATTTTCAGGGCATCAGGGGAAAAAGTCTCTTCAATCGTTCCGTATTCACCCGGCAGGCCTGTGGTGCTGTACTGAAAGAGGTGATTCAATCCCGGCAGTATCCTTACTGTATAACTGTCGTTGCCTCCCTTCCTGAGGGCAGCCGCTATACCTTCCGTATTTGCTGCCGGGTTAACCTGAAGGTCTTTCTCGCCGTTCAGTATCAGGACAGGAGAAGTTACTTTTGACCAGTATACTGACGGCTCACTCATTATAAAGAACCTGAACCAGGCGTATGAGTCTCCCAGAAGAGTCAGTTTAAGGTTATTGATTCGTTCCTTTATAACCTCATCTTCCACCCCGATCTTCCTCATTTCCCTGGTCATCATCCTTACAAGCTTTGGCTCAGCCTTTCTGCTGTCAGACGTCTTCCTGATTATCGTGTAAAGTTTCCGGTTGATACCCCTTGCAATCTCGGCATCTTTTACGCTGTTTCCCATTGCCACACTTATCTCCTCAGCCTGCTTCAGCAGCACCTCTTCTCCCTTCACTCCCGGACCGGCAAGTGAGACGATGAAGGCTATCCCTTTATTCCCTGATGCAACCATCGGAGCTATTAGTCCCCCTTCACTATGACCGATAAGTCCTATCTGGTTTTTATTGATTGCATTGTGGCTTTGCAGGAATATGAAAGCAGCCTAAGCATCTGTTGCGAGGTAGGCGCTTGTAGCTGATGCGTAATTGCCCTCAGATTGGCCTACCCCACGATCATCGTACCTTAGTACCGCAATACCGTTGCGTGTGAGGTAATCAGCAATTACTGCAAAAGGCTTGTGTCCCATAATCTCCTCGTCCCGGTTCTGAGGCCCGATACCTGTAATCAGTATTTCTGCCGGAAAAGTTCCATTACCCTCCGGAATTGTGAGAGTACCTGCGAGTGTTATTCCAGCCTTCCCATTCCTGAATTTAACCTCTTCAGAGTCATACGGGAACGGGGGTTGTGGTTCCTGAGGCCTGTTTAGCCTGAAGGGTGCATCCTGCTTCTCCATGTTTAGAGGATACTTCAAGCCCATCTGCTCCCACGTACCTTCTATATTTCTTTCCCCCTTTACAATTCCTTTGTATCGCCCTCCGATAATTGCGGCCTCCATTTTAATACTGTCACCCCGGTAATCCACCAGTCCTATCGGTATTATTACAGATGCCTGGTCAGGGCTCTCAAGGCTTGCTGTCAGAGTATCACCGGCATTAATGTTGATATGGAAAATAAGCCTGATGTACATTGGTCCTGACTCAAGACGACCCATCCACGATCCGGCAAGCTTTTCCCTGGCGGCTCTGTCCTGTCCATGGCTGGTACCTGTAAATGATAGGAACAATGATATGACTATCAAGATTATTGATAATGACCTGACGTTGATTTGTGATTTCATATGGTTAGCTTTGAATTGTAATCGTTGAATTGCAAATATATATCTTTTGAATCTACCAGGTTGACTTTAATTATGGCCAATCTGCAAACAGTGTGTTTGCAAAGCCAGCAGAGCAATAATAATCTGTAAATTTGCAATTTCAAACTACAATAGAGATGAAGACAATAGATGCCCGGGGCCTGCAGTGCCCTCGGCCGATAATAGAAACCAGGAAGGCATTAAAGGAGGTCGTAGAAGGAGATAGCTTTAATGTTCTGATAGATAATGAGACCTCTCTCGGCAACCTGTGCAAATTTCTTGATGACAATGGCTGCACCTGGCAAAGAAAGAGGGAGGATGGCTACTGGAGCCTGATTGTGTTTACTGACGGATCACAACAGCCAGACGAAAGGATTGAGGAGGAATATTGCGTCTCATCTGGCTCAGCAGTACCAGCCGGCAATTGGGTGGTTGCACTAACTTCTGATTCGATGGGGCAGGGAGATGAGACGCTGGGCAGAAGGCTTATAACCTCATTTGTGAATCTGCTTACTGAACTTGACAATCCACCGACTTCGGTTCTATGCTATAATTCCGGAGTGAAGCTTGCCCTGCCAGGCTCAGGTGTGGAGGAGACACTCGCTGAGTTGGAAAAAAGAGGAGTGGAAGTGATTCTCTGTGGTACCTGTATCGATTTCTTCGGACTCAGGGAGAAAACCTTCGCCGGCAAAATAGGAGACATGTTTCTTATAGCCGGGAGAATGGCCTCAGCGACATCGGTTATCAGACCATAGTCTGGTATAATCTGCATGCTGATGAGGATATCTGCTTCGGAACCTGCAGAGTAATTTTATGTACATTTTAAAACTGTGATATGAAGACTGACCTTCTAAAATTCACCGATAGCGGTGGTTGTTCGGCAAAAATCTCACCCTTGCAATTACAGGAGGTTCTAAGGGCTTTACCTGTAGGCACAGATCCGAATATTCTCGTCGATATTGATACTCATGACGATGCAGGTGTTTACAGAATAAGCGATGAACTGGCTCTTGTACTTACAACCGACTTCTTTCCCCCGGTTTGCAGCGACCCTTATGAATTCGGCCAGATTGCTGCAGCAAACTCTCTCAGCGATATCTATGCGATGGGGGCACGTCCTGTGGTTGCACTTAATATCATGATGTTTCCGTCTGCAAAACTGCCCCTGGAGGCCTATGCAGATATACTGAAGGGTGGCTACGACAAGGCTGCAGAGGTGGGAGTGAGCATAATTGGAGGACATACAATCGATGATGAGGTGCCTAAGTATGGACTTGCTGTAACGGGATTTGTCAGACCCGATTCTATCATTACAAACGCGGCTCTTGAACCCGGTGATGTATTGATACTGACCAAGCCGATAGGTACGGGTACAATCCTGGCTGCGTCGAGGCTTGGTATAGCTGGGAATGACGATCTGAGGGCGGCACTGGAAGCCATGAAACAGCTAAACGACAAGGCATCTGCCATTATGTGCGATGCAGGAGTAAGGGCAGCTACCGATATTACAGGCTTTGGCCTCGCAGGGCACGCCCTGAAGATGGCAAAAGCATCAGGTGTTTCAGTTACTATCAATCTTGGCTTGGTACCTCTTCTGGGCAATGTGCTTGAGTACACCGACAGCGGGTGCATACCGGGGGCATCATTCAGAAACCTCGCCTGGGCTGAGACTGACACTGATTTCAGTGAAAAGCTCGATTACAACCTGAAGATGCTGGCCTTTGATGCGCAGACCTCGGGCGGAATACTGATGGCCGTTAAGGAGAACAGGAAGTCTGCCGTCATCACAAAGCTTAAATCTGCCGGCCATCTCTATGCCTCAGCAGTTGGCAACGTAACAGGGTATTCGGGTAAATTCCTATATTTGAATATGGATAATAAATAATTTGTACTATGAAAAAGATTCTCAGGATATTTTTATGGGCTCTTACAGTATTATTACTTGTTATACTGGTAAAAACGCTCACATTCAAGTCCAGACAGGTCTCAGTATGGGAATCTGCCGTACCCCAGGCCGGAGTTGAAGCTGCAGAGAGGCTGGCCGGTGCAATCAGGATACCTACTGTCTCATATGAAACCGACATGCCTGTGGATTCAGTAGCATTTTCTGCCTTCCATGAATATCTGAGGGAAACCTATACTGCTGTTCATGAGCTTATTAGTCCGCTTGTATTCAATCAGTTCAGCCTCCTGTATGAGTGGAAAGGATCGAATTCTGACCTTAAACCAATTGTTTTGATGGCACATATGGATGTGGTTCCTGCCGGTGAAACGGAATTATGGACCAAGGAACCCTTTTCTGGTGAAATAGATGATGAGTTTATCTGGGGAAGGGGAACTCTGGATGACAAGGGAGCTCTTATACAGATTATGGAGGCAGTTGAAAAGCTGGTAAGCGAGGGTTTTATTCCATCACGTACCTATTACCTTGCCTTTGGCCACGACGAAGAGCTGGGAGGTGGTTTGGGTGCAGCGGCAATTGCATCATACCTGGCTGAGAATGGAGTTGATGCTGAGTTTGTTGCTGACGAGGGGATGGCAATAACCAAGGGTATGGTCCCAATGATGCAAAGCCCTGTAGCTCTAATTGGCACCTCTGAGAAGGGTTATCTGTCTGTCAGGCTTTCTGTTACGATGGATGGCGGCCATTCATCAACACCTGAGGCCGAAACAGCTGTAACACTGATAGCTGATGCGGTTTCCAGACTTAACAGGAAGCAATTCAGTCCACGAATATCAGGCCCGGTTAATGACTTTATTGATTATGTAGGTCCCGAAATGCCATTTTATGCAAGGGTGATCTTTGCCAATAAATGGATATTCAGACCCTTGCTTTTAAGTATCTACACAGGCAGCAGTTCAGGCAATGCACTCGTAAGGACAACAACTGCACCGACCATACTTCTGGCAGGTTCAAAGGACAATGTGATTCCAAATACTGCATCAGCAGTGATAAACTTCAGGATTCTGGCAGGGGAGACGTCAGAAGACATATTGGCCCACATAAGGAAAGTGGTACCAGACGAAAGGATAGACATTGAAATATTGCCCGGGCTGAGTGAGCCTGCACCGGTTTCACCAACAGATGTGTACGGTTTCAGGACAATCCTGAAGACTATACGCCAGGTTTATCCTGAGGCTGTTGTGTCGCCGACGATTATGCTTGCCTCTTCAGACAGTAAGCATTTTACTGTTGTAAGTGATAACATTTATCGATTTGCACCCATTATTGTAACATCAGATGATATGGCCCGCATTCACGGGATCGATGAAAGAGTCAGAACCGAGGACTACCTGAGAGGAATAACCTACTTCTACTACCTCATCAGGAACAGTAACGACGAGGAGATGGAAGAATAGCTCAGGGCGCGGGGCTCAGGGCTCAGG
>CAYUOS010000076.1:0-15180 GCA_964446435.1 uncultured Rikenellaceae bacterium
CGCGGCAGCAGCCCTGGTGGCGGCGGGAACGGCCCGGGATTTCCGGGAGGGCATCAGGGCTATAATATCACCTCACGCAGGTTATGTCTATTCAGGCAGAGTCGCAGCCTCGGCATTCGCTGCCATACCACCCGAACAGGTGTTCTCCAACATTGTTCTTATCGGTTCAAGCCACAGGGTATCATTCAACGGTGCATCGGTATATAACGCCGGTGATTACCTGACACCGCTGGGGAGAGTAAAGGTTAACAAAAGTATCGCAGACAGCCTGATAAGAGAGTCAGAGCATTTCTCCTTTCTCCCTGAGGCGCACAAAAACGAGCATTGTATTGAGGTTCAGCTTCCTTTCGTACAGTACTGCCTTCATAAACAACCTGAGATTGTTCCTGTGATAATCGGGACGGCGGACAACCTGATTATCAGGTCAATTGCAGAGACCCTGCGGCCTCTGTTCACCCCCTCAAACCTGTTCATCATCAGCACCGACTTCTCGCACTATCCATCATACGAAGATGCTTGCATAGTAGATTCTGAAACAGCACTGGCTATAACATCAGGCTCACCCGCCAGGTTACTGGAGGTGCTTGAGAAATTCAGAAAGAAGCCTCTTCCCGAACTGGCAACAAGCATGTGTGGATGGACGGCGGGTCTTACCCTTATGTATCTTACTGAAGGCTTCAGTGATATTGAGTACATTCACCTCATGTATAAAAATTCGGGTGATGTACCGCAGGGAGACAGGAATGGCGTGGTAGGGTATCACTCATTCGCCGTCAGGCAAAAGGGTGAGGGAACCTTGCGAGAAGACCTTTTTAACAGTGAAGAACAGCGTGAGCTGCTCAGGATAGCCCGGAACGCTATCGAATCAAAACTATACAAAGAACGGCAAGAAAAAAGGCATGGGGAGCCTGCAATGAAATTAAGGAAACCAGCCGGGGTATTCGTCAGCCTTCATGTTGGTGATGAACTTAGGGGGTGTATAGGTACTATCAGTTCAGGTGAACCATTATGCGATACTATTGCAAGAATGGCCTGCTCTGCTGCATTCAATGACCCCAGGTTCCCTCCCCTGACCCGTGAGGAGTATGAAGTTGTCTCTCTCGAGATATCAGTTCTGACACCATTGCATAAAGTCGGGAATATAGATGAAATAATTATTGGAACACATGGCTTGTATATAAGAAGCGGAGGCAAGTCGGGAGTGATGCTGCCTCAGGTTGCATCTGAGCGGGGATGGAGTGTGGTGGAATTCCTCGAACATACAGCAGGCGGGAAGGCGGGAATCGGAAAGGATGGCTGGAAGGAAGCGGAAATTTTCATATTCAGGGCACAGATAATAAAGGAAAACTATTAACTGATAAGATGAATACCAATCATAATGAAGAAAGGATCAGGTTGCAGAAATTGGAGGGTTGGATATCAATCATAGCCAATATCGCGCTATTTGCAGTCAAATACTGGGCAGGCATTGTCACTGGTTCAATTGCAATTATAGCAGACGCCTGGCATACCCTGACCGATTCGGTCAGCTCGGTGGCAGTGGTTCTCAGCGCTAGAATGTCATCAAAGCCGGCTGACAGTGAGCACCCGTTCGGTCACGGCAGAATCGAGCTTATTGCATCACTCTTTATTGCCGCCCTGCTCTTTGTAGTGGCATACAGCTTCCTTGTCGAAGCATGGGAGAGGTTTTCATCTGGAAGGGTAGTCGGTTACGGACCGTTAGCAATAATTGTAACTGCTGTCTCTGTAATCGCAAAGGAGATACTGGCTCAATATGCATTCAGGCTGGGAAGGAAGACCAGATCAGAAGTGCTCAGGTCAGACGGCTGGCACCACCGCAGTGATGCTGTCTCGTCGGTTATCATCCTGGCAGGGATATTCCTTTCGAGGTACGCTTGGTGGATCGACAGCATGCTCGCTGCAATGGTTGCACTGTTGATAGGATACGCAGCCTGGAGAATATTTTCCCGAACAATAAGTTCTATTCTGGGGGAACCACCGGATCAGTCAATGATAAGCGAGATCAGGAAAATCGGATCAGAAGTCGACGAATTTGCCTCCGACTTTCACCATTTCCATTTTCATAACTATATTTCGCATTCAGAGCTTACATTCCATTTGCGGCTTCCGGGTAACATGACAATTGAGAAAGGACATGAAATTGCTGACAGGATTGAAAAAAGGATCAGGGAAAAGCTTGGAATAGAAGCTACTATCCATATCGAGCCAGGAAAATAAAACTGTAATGAAGACTGATGACGCCCGCTTAAGAATTGAAGCTCTCAGAAGTGAGATCCAACGACATAACGATCTATACTACAAGGATAATCGACCAGAGATTACCGATTTTGAATATGATATTCTGATGCATGAGCTTGAAACCCTTGAAAAGCGATTTCCGGAATTCAGGACTGACGACTCTCCCACAATGAAAGTCGGCAGCGATATTCTCAAAGAGTTTGTTCAGGTTCAGCACGAGTACCCGATGCTTTCTCTCGCAAATACCTACAGCCACGAAGAGCTGGCAGATTTTGATGCAAGGGTAAGCAGGTTTTCAGATTGTAATCACAAATATGTCTGCGAACTTAAACTTGACGGTGCCTCTATAAGTCTTAAATATTCAGGAGGCAGGTTCATTAGGGCCGTCACAAGGGGCGATGGGGAAAAGGGTGATGATGTATCCCTGAATGTAAAAACAATCAAGTCATTGCCTGCCACTGTCGAAGGAGTCTCCATTCCGGACGATTTTGTGATACGGGGCGAGATTATAATCCATAAGGAGGACTTCAGGAAGATGAATATGGCAAGGATATCAGCCGGCGACCCGCCTTTTGCAAATCCACGAAATGCGGCATCAGGAACCCTGAAGCTGCTTGATCCTGCAATGGTATCACAGAGACCTCTCGATTGCTACCTGTATTATCTGCTCAGCAACAATCTGCCCACAGACAGTCACTTCCAGAACATGAGGCTTGCCTCATCATGGGGTTTCAAGATTTCAGACTCAATGGTTCTATGCTCAAATATTGATGAGGTAATCGATTATATCAATGCCTGGGAAAAGAAAAAGGGAGAGATTGATTACGAAATAGACGGGGTTGTTGTAAAGGTTGACAGCATCACTTTGCAGAATGCAATGGGTTTTACCTCAAAGACACCCAGATGGGCAGTTGCCTACAAATACAAGGCTGAGCAGGAAAAAACACGTCTTCTAAGCGTATCATATCAGGTAGGACGAACCGGTGCAGTTACTCCGGTAGCCAATCTCGAGCCTGTTCTTCTGGCAGGTACTACGGTTAAGAGGGCATCACTTCATAACGAAGACCAGGTTAAGCTTCTCGACCTTCACTGTAACGACCTGGTATACATCGAAAAGGGGGGCGAGATAATACCCAAGATAGTAGGAGTTGAACTTTCAGGCAGAAGCAATGAGGCAATTCCGGTAAGGTTTCCCGAAAGCTGCCCGGAATGTGGAGCATTGCTGCAACGATCAGAGGGAGAATCAGGCTGGTATTGCCCGAATGAAAAGCAGTGTCCTCCCCAGCTAAAGGGAAAAATCGAACACTTTATCTCCAGGAAAGCGATGAACATTGATGGACTCGGAGAAGAGACAGTGGCTCTGCTTTTCGCCCACGGCCTGATCAGGAACAGCGCCGACCTTTACGATCTCACAATCGCCCAGCTTTCGGTACTCGAGAGGATGGGAGAGAAATCGGCAGGTAATATTGTAAAGTCTGTAAAAGCCTCAGTCAATGCACCCTTTCATAGACTCGTCTTTGCCTTGGGAATAAGACATGTAGGTGAGACAACCGCACGCACAATTGCATCTTCTTTCAGGGATATCGATAAACTGATGAACGCCTCAGTGGATGAGCTCAGGAATGTCACTGATATTGGCCCAAAAATTGCGGAAAGCATAAGCAATTTCTTCAGTGACCGTGACAATATTGAATTGATAGAACGGCTCAGGTCTTATGGACTGAGGCTCTCATCAGGAGAAAGCGAGGAGACTTCCCGTGATAAAGGTGTTTTGTCAGGAAAAGGCATTGTGATAACAGGCACATTTTCAACCCATGAAAGGGAGGAGTACAAGGAGATGATTCAAAGACTCGGGGGCAAAAATCTCTCATCGGTTACATCAGGCGCCAGTTTCGTTCTTGCGGGTGAAACCCCCGGCCCATCAAAGATCGAAAAGGCTAACAGGCTGGGGATACCGGTCATTTCAGAAATTGATTTCCTTGAAATGATTAGGGGATCATAATAGTAGGGTAAGTCAACGGTATTACCAAAAAAAAAGGTAGGTTTGCAGTATGGAAATGTTCAGGAAATTAAGGCTGGCTGAAGGTAACAGGCGGTTGATCAAGAGAGTTTCAAAAGTTAAGAGAAACCGCCGGTTCATAAATATTTCTGAAGCCAAGACAATTGGTATCCTATGGGATGTTGAGAATGTCGATGATCTCTCTGCAATCAGTGATTTTATACTCCAGATGAGCGAAAGAGGAATTAAGACAGAGGTACTCGCGTTCTATGGAGGAAAGGAGTTGCCTGACAAACTTACAGCTCTTAGATACCTAAACTGCCTTAAGAGAGAGGATTACTCATTCTTCTATATACCAGAGACCAGGGAAGCGGAGCCATTTATAAGACCCGGATTCGATATTCTGATTGAGATTAGTTTCAGGGATGTCTTTCCTCTCCGATATGTCTCATCCCTCTCAGAATCGAGATTCAAGATAGGCGCCGGGTTTAACGGTGATGAAATCAGAAAGCACGACGACATGCTTATCGTTGCAGGCAGAAACCGCAATGTGCGGGAATATCTGAAGCAGGTAGTTGTTTACCTTGAGATGATTAACGCATGATTTCAAGATAAATCATGCCTGTGGTGCCGGGGCTATGTCTGTTTTACCGTGACAATGCTTGTATTTCTTTCCACTGCCACACGGACACTGATCGTTCCTTCCAACCTTCTTTTCAACCCTTACCGGTTCAACTCTCTGCTGCCTTTGCTGCGAAGGGTCTCCCCCTCCTGCTGCAAGCTCAGGACGGGAAGTTCTGAGATTACTCAAGTCTGTACGCCTCCTGCGCTGTGCCTCCTGAACCTGGTCGGTAGACTGTGTGGGAATAAAGCCCTTCATAAGGGTACTTAGTACATCCTTGTTGACGCGGCTAAGCATCGATTTGAACAGCTCATACGACTCAAACTTATAAATCAGCAGCGGATCTTTTTGCTCATATGTAGCGTTCTGCACAGACTGCTTCAGTTCATCCATCTCACGGAGATGTTCCTTCCAGGCCTCATCAATGGTTGACAGTCCCACTGTCTTTTCGTAGCTGCGCGCAATTTCGCGGCCCTCAGACTCAACAGAAGACTTGAGATTGACCACAACCTGAAAGAGCTTGATTCCATCAGTAACGGGAACCACAACGTTTTCGTAAACATGTGACATCCGTTGATAAACATCCTTCAGTACCGGGTAGGCCTGCTGCGATATTGTCTCCTCCTTCCTTCTGTAGGTTTCAAGGGCCTTGCCATAGACAGCCTCAACTATCTCATCGGCAGATACCTTAAGGAACTTGTCACGGGGTATCGGAGAATCAATAGAGAATGACCTGATGAGATCGAACTCGAAGTTATCGAAATCACCTTCACTGTGGTATGTATCAACCATGTGCTCGATGATATCATACATCATATTGGCGATGTCAACGCTGAGCCTCTCTCCTGAAAGTGCATTTTTCCTCTTTGTGTAAATAACCTCTCTCTGTGAATTCATCACATCATCATACTCGAGAAGCCTTTTCCTGATTCCGAAGTTGTTCTCCTCAACCTTCCTCTGGGCTCTCTCTATTGATTTTGTGATCATCGGATGCTGAATCATCTCACCCTCTTTCAATCCAAGCCTGTCCATTATCCCGGATATCCTCTCAGAACCGAAAAGCCTCATCAGATCATCCTCAAGCGATACAAAGAACTGCGAGCTGCCTGGATCCCCCTGGCGTCCTGATCTTCCCCTGAGCTGCCTGTCAACCCTCCTTGAATCATGACGTTCGGTTCCGACTATTGCCAGCCCACCGGCCTCACGAACCTCCTGGGTAAGCTTTATGTCTGTACCACGACCGGCCATGTTGGTTGCTATGGTTACGGTTCCCTTTTTGCCGGCCTCGGCGACAATCTCTGCTTCACGCTGGTGCAGCTTGGCATTCAGCACATTGTGCTTGAGGCCCTTCATCTTGAGCATCCTGCTGAGCAACTCCGATATCTCAACGGAAGTGGTTCCGACCAGCACCGGTCTTCCCTGTCTGTTCAGATTTACAATCTCGTCAATAACCGCGTTGTACTTCTCGCGCTTGGTCTTGTAAACCATGTCCTCCCTGTCATCCCTGATGACCGGACGGTTTGTCGGAATGACCACCACATCAAGCTTGTAGATATCCCAGAACTCGCCGGCTTCTGTCTCAGCAGTTCCCGTCATACCGGCCAGTTTATGGTACATCCTGAAGTAATTCTGAAGTGTGATTGTTGCATATGTCTGCGTAGCAGCCTCAACCTTGACATTCTCTTTCGACTCAATCGCCTGGTGCAATCCGTCTGAATATCGCCTCCCTTCAAGTATCCTTCCTGTCTGCTCGTCAACAATCTTTACCTTGTTGTCCATCACCACATATTCAACATCCTTCTCGAAAAGAGTGTATGCCTTCAACAACTGGGTCATAGTATGAACCCTCTCAGACTTCACTGCATAGTCACGCAGCAATTCATCCTTGGCCTTAACCTTCTTTGTCTCGTCTGAAAACTGCTTTTCAATTTCAGCAACAGCACTGCCGACGTCAGGCAGCACAAAGAAGGATGCATCCTCCACAGAGGTGGAAATCAGGTCTATGCCCTTCTCTGTAAGCTCAATGGAATTTGCCTTCTCATCGATAACAAAGTAGAGTGCTTCGGTAACCTTGGGCATCTCCTTGTTGTTATTCTGCATGTAGAAGTTCTCTGTCTTAAGCAGCAGTGATTTGTTCCCCTCTTCACTGAGGTACTTGATAAGGGCATTATTCTTTGGCAAGCCCTTGAAAGCCCTCAGTAGCAGAAAACCACCCTCCTCACTCTTTCCCTCTCCTATCAGTCTCTTTGAGTCAGCAAGAATCTGTGTCACCAGTTTTCTCTGGGCCGAGACCAGTTTCTCCACCTTGGGCTTGAGTTCGTCAAACTGATGTGTGTCGCTCCTGGGCGTTGGTCCTGATATAATAAGCGGTGTACGGGCGTCATCAATGAGAACAGAGTCAACCTCGTCAACTATTGCATAATGGTGCTTCCTCTGTACAAGGTCCTCGAGGTTGATAGCCATGTTATCACGCAGGTAATCAAAACCAAATTCGTTATTGGTTCCGAATGTAATGTCTGAATTGTATGCTTTCCTTCGTGCAGCTGAATTAGGCTCGTGCTTGTCAATGCAGTCAACCGAAAGACCGTGAAACTCATAGATTGGTCCCATCCATTCAGAGTCACGCTTTGACAGATAGTCGTTTACCGTTACTATATGAACTCCCTTGCCGGCAAGTGCGTTAAGGAATACCGGCAATGTCGCAACCAGGGTCTTGCCCTCTCCGGTTCCCATCTCTGCAATCTTGCCCTTATGAAGCGCAACCCCACCGATAAGCTGAACATCATAATGGACCATCTCCCATACCATCTCATTGCCGCCGGCAACCCACCTGTTCTTCCAGAGGGCCTTATCTCCCTTTATTGTAATACTCTCCCGGGATGGTGCAAGGTCGCGGTCGAATTGTGTTGCCGTAACCTCAAGAACATCATTCTCATTAAACCGTCTGGCAGTCTCCTTTACAATGGCAAATGCACGTGGCAGTATCTTGTCAAGAATCTCCTCAATTCTTGTATCTACCGTCTTTACAAGCTTGTCGATTTCATTGTAAATCTCCTCCTTAACAGATATATCGGGCTCGCTCTCTGCCTTTGACCTCAGTGACAGTATCTGCTCCTGATCAGCTTGTATGTATTCACTGATCTCATTTTTCAATCCGCGGCTCAGCTCCCTGAGTTCATCATTGCTAATTGAGGCAAGCTTACCGTATTCAAGCTTTATTGACTCAACATAAGGCATAATCTCCTTCATGTCGCGCTCATACTTGTTCCCGATAAACAAGCCAAGAATTCTATTAATTACATTCATAATGATTATCAGATATGTCTGTATTCATTCAGACCGCAAAATTACTCAAATTTATCGCACAAACTTAATCATGTGATACTTTAGAAATAACAGATAACTGATAATTACAGACTACCTGGTAAGCAAATATCTGTGGGTCTGCCTGCTTCCGTCGTGGCGATCGGTAATAATCAGGTAGATACCTGCTGGGAGGGAACTTATGTCAGCATGGTATATTCTCTCCCTGATGTCACTCTTTCGCTCAATAATCCTTCCTGAATAATCCGTTATGGTGATGCTGTTTCCCCTGTTACCTGGTTCGGAGGCAAAGTCTATCGTGAACCGGCCATCGCCTGGATTCGGGTAGAGTTTTATACCGGAGATAATATCCTTGTTAACCGTTGATGCGAGTCCCTTGATGAATAGATCATCAATAGCCCATCCCCACCCGTTTGCGTATGGGTCTGAAAAGAGCCTGAACCTTATAATCAGGGTGTCACCTTCAGAAATGATGGTTGAATTGTCAATTGTGATGGTTCTTTTGACGAACAGGTCTGGTGTTCCGACATAAGTGGAATTCATGCCAGTAATACTTGAATTATATGCAGTAAGCCACGCAGCGTTATCCCTAGAGTCATAACCGTCTGCCAGCGGGAACCAATTCATTCCTCCATCTTTCGATGCCTCAACCACCACATAGTCATAGAAATCCTCTGTACCATACGGGAAAGAGGGCTCTCCGGGCTCGACCAGCACTATCTCCTTGAATGATATCAGCAGACCTGAACGGTCAATCGCAATCGGGTACCTGAGCATGGCCTGGTATTCTATTGAACCCCCGGGCACTTCAAGACTCTGGTATGGGTGACGTGTGTGCAACGCAGGGTTTGAAAATCCCTGCGGCTGTGTAACACCGAAACCGTCAAGAAGAAAATCCCCCTCACCATGGTTGAAGGCTGTGAAATAGTACTCTACTGCATCGAAAAGCTTGTGTACCGCAACCTTATGGAAACCAGCAGATGGAGAACTGGCCGAATTCGGTACCATCGCGCCATCGGTGGCGACAATGCGGTAATAGAGTGTATCGACACCTGTCAGGGAGAGTTCTGTCAGGTTCAGATCATAGAAGAACCGTTTGTCGCCTGATTGCTGCATCGCTGCCTGCCTCATTTCACCTCCGTTGAGGTTGTATTGGACCACTGCAGTAACAGGATAGAGGTTGTCGGTAATATCAGCCTCAATAGTGAAGGTCTCTGTAATTGAAAGTACGAATGGAAGCGGTGTGTGCAATACAACAGGTCTTACCGTGTCTGCCCCGATAAAAAAGGTATAGGGATTCAGCCTTCCTTCAGCCGGGGAGCTGTATACCCTTCCAAATGTATCACTTACTGTCAGATAATATGAAACCAGCGTGTTGTACTGGGGCACCGGAAGAGAATGGCTGAAAGTGCCTCCTGTAACTGGTATATCCAGGTTTACAGTATCGTAGGTGGTTGCATTGTTGTATTTGTAGATAATACTGAAACCATTGCGTTTCAACAGTGTATCTGATGTCACCACCGCTACTATATCTGCCATGGTGACGTTTCCCTCAGTATCCTCAACCCGGGTGTGGTCGATTCGGGTATGGAGCCATCCCAAATCTGCCAGCATTGACATGGTCAGTAATCCAGGGTCATGGATAGCTTCACCACGGGCAATAAATGGAGTCATAAGGGCATCAATCTGTGGAGTTCCCGATTCACTGAGATGACTTATGCTTGAACCTGAATCCCACACCCCGGGGGCATAAAGCAAGGGTCGCTGACCTGATTTGTACTGGAGCGTTACAGGTCCTCCGAAATAGAGTGAGCCGCTGGTGATTGCCTGCCTGAGAATATCTGACGGATTGGGATAGAAGTTTCTGTTAATAAGCCTCCTTCCTGCATTATCCTCAACAAAAGTATCGTATATGACAGGGGTTCCGTTGAAACCATATGAACCGGTCGTCTCCGTAGCACTGAAGCTGTCGGCAAATCCAAGACCATGACAAAGCTCGTGCAATACTACAGTGACAAAGTCATAGCTTGCAGATGGGGTTCCGCCGCTTAGTCCGAAGAACCAGCTCGCCGACGAGTTGAAGCTAATCCTGATATCAAAATCTGTTGCATTGTTCAGTTCAGTGCCTGCAATCTTCTCGGCAAGCGATACGGGATAGAAGGCATCAGGATTAAGAGCACCAATGAAACTACCCCTGTAAAAAGAGGTTGCAGAGGCTGAACCCAGTATTCCCGGCTCGCTCATCGCCGTCCATACAGCCCTCACCCTGATCTTGACATCAGAACGAAGGAGTGAAGCCCAGATATTAACAGCATGGCTGAATGCAGTCCTCGCCTCCTCAGGGAAGCCAATGTAGGAAACCTCAATCTGTGCCTTCTCTCCACCCTTGCTTTCTTTGAAGGACTCAGGAGGTGGTATGTAAATCATTCTGACCTCATCGCTGCCATAGCATGCTCGTTCGCCCCTGCCAGTAACGATGTCAGGAGATGTCCTGTGCTGAGCATTCAGGAGTCCCTGAATGCCGGCACAGAATATCAATGGCAGCAGTAACAGAGGTCGCTTCATCACGACTATTCTCCTTCAGCCTCTCCCTGTGCACGCATCTGCATTATGTCCCTGTCGAAAAGATAGAGATTGCTGTCACCAAGCAGGTTCAGTTTGTCAATAATTGCCTGAACCGATGACTCCTCCTCAACCTGCTCTGATACAAACCACTGTATCCAGTTAAGAACGGCATAATCCTTCTCGCCCGAGGCAAGTGCTACAATCTCATTAATGCTCTCGGAAATATACTTCTCATGATGAAGCACTTCCGCAAACATCTCCTTAACACCCTTATACTCAACCGGCGGTTTCTCAAGTGCCGGAATGATTGCATGGCCTCCCCTTTCATTGATGAACCTGATAAATTTAAGGGTATGCATTCTCTCTTCATCACTCTGTGCATACAACCAATCGGCTATTCCGGCCATACCTTTGTTCTCGGCCCATGAAGCCATTGCCAGGTACAGATTGGAAGAATAAGCCTCGCGTTCTACCTGCCTGTTGCAGATATCTTCAATTTTCTTTTTCATTTGTTGTGTTTTTAAATTATACCTTTAGAAAAATCTGTTAGTTCAATTATTCCATATACAATAACAATCTGCAAATTTAATAGTTTAACCTTTCTGATATTCATTCCGCACCTCATTGCAGAATATGTAATCAGGGTAAGCCCGGGGCGCTCCTCTGATTCTATTCAAAATCGAGACCAAGGTTGCGTCTGAGCTCCCTCAGGGCCGGGTTCTTTCCTGCAAGGTATTCAAACTTCTGCTCGTCGGTATAGAATGAAGTGTCATTTTGTTCGAGGCTGTCAAGCCTGCTTTCAATCGTAATATTGCCGGAACCAAGGCGTTTATTGAGGAACTCCGTCAGGGAGATTTTAAACCTCCGGTCGAACTCCTCCCTTAGGGCTGCATTGCTGAGAGTTACAATTATATGATTATCTTCAGCCAGTTCAGGACCAGTCTCATTCAACTGTATCGATATCCTCGAGCTTTCATTCCTTATTGCGGCAGTAAACTCTATCCAGTGTTTGTTCAGGTTTTCCTGTGTCAGCTCCTCGACCTCAGGGACCGGAACCGGCTCCTCTCCTTCCCTGTTTTCAACTCCTGTGGTTACTTCCGGCTCCATTACGCTGTTGCCAAGAACCTCCTTAACTGATAGTGTTTTGGTGCCATGAAATACTTTATCCTGTGGCTTGACAATAGTCTCAACCGGTTTCTCAGGCAGGTTTTCCTTCACCATTGCCATTGATTCCGGCTGGCTTCCCTTTTCGATTACCGGCTTTTCGGGTGACAATGCCTGTACGGAGACCGGCTTTTTTTCATTATCCGGTTCGGATACTATTTCGTCACTCTTTTTTTTTTTTTTAGTTAAGGTGCTGTTTGACGACTCTGCAAGCGCTGCCATACTGAAGAGCGCCAGCTCGACAAGAAGCCTCTGGTTCCTGCTTGCCTTGTATGAAAGATCGCATTGATTGCAGGCCTCCAGCGACCTGAACAGGAATCTTACGGAACACCTGGCAGCCTGCTCACGATACCTGGCCCTGATTGACGGAGCAGTTTCAAGCAGCTTGATGGTAACTTCGTCGCGGCTTACAAGAAGGTCGCGCAGATGTGAGGCCAGACCCGATATGAAGTTATGACCGTCGAAGCCATTCTCAAGAATCTCATTGAAGAGAATTAGAGAGCCCGGATAATCGCCCCTTAATGAAGCATCAACTATTTTGAAATAGTACTCATAATCGAGAAGGTTCAGATTCTCAATTACATCCTTATACTTTATGTCTCCACTGCTGAAGCTGACTAACTGGTCGAAAATTGAAAGAGCATCCCTTAGAGCTCCGTCAGCCTTTACGGCAATAATATGTAAAGCCTCCTCCTCGTACCTGACATCCTCACTTTCAGCTACGAACCTGAGCCTTTTAACTGTATCGTCTGTCTTAATCCTGTTGAAATCAAAGATCTGGCAACGTGATAGTATTGTGGGGATGATTTTATGCTTTTCTGTCGTGGCAAGAATGAAAATAGCATGGGGCGGCGGCTCCTCAAGTGTCTTCAGGAAGGCATTGAATGCAGATGAAGAGAGCATGTGCACCTCATCGATGATGTAGATACTGTATCTGCCCGTCTGAGGGGGAATCCTTACCAGGTCGGTCAGCGTCCTGATATCCTCAACCTTATTGTTCGATGCTGCATCAAGCTCATGGATGTTCAGCGACCTCAGAGTATTGAAGGATATACATGACTCGCACTGATTGCAGGGCTCAGAGTTCTCACCTATATTACTGCAGTTGATTGTCTTGGCAAAGATCCTGGCACAAGTTGTCTTTCCAACGCCACGAGGCCCGCAGAAGAGGTAAGCCTGTGAGAGATAATTATTCCTGATCGCATTCTTGAGTGTACCGGTAATTACCTCCTGGCCGACAACCATGTCAAAAGTTGAGGGGCGGTATTTCCTTGCTGAAACGATGAAATTATCCATAAAGAAGACTACTTTTTCCTGCTGCAGTTAATTGACAAATATAAGACAAAAACAGGTTCGTTAATTAGGGGGTAAAACTCATCGATGTCAAAAAATGAAAGCAACAAAATGTTCTCACTATGTAAATCGCTATTTTGTTTTTAATTAACAAAAAAAAGATTACTTTTGCAGCCAATTTTGAAAATAAACAGTTAACAAAATTAAAGAGAGACTATGTTAAATCAGTACGAGACCGTTTTCATTGCAACTCCCGTTTTGTCTGAGATTCAGATGAAGGAAGCGGTTCAAAAATTCAAGAAGGTCATTACCGATAACGAGGGAATGATTATTCATGAAGAAAACTGGGGGCTTAAAAAGCTGGCCTATCCTATTCAGAAGAAATCGACCGGCTTTTATTATTTGATTGAGTTCAGTGGAACCGGTGAGCTTATTGACAAGCTCGAGGTTCAGTACAGAAGGGATGAAAGGATAATCAGGTTCCTTACCTTCAGGATGGATAAATATTCCGTCGAATACGCAGAGAAAAAGAGAAGGCAGAGAGAAACAGAAAAGCAGAAGGAGGAATAAGCCATGGCTATGAACGAATCAGAAATCAGGTATCTTACCCCTCCTACAGTTGAGGTTAAGAAGAAGAAGTACTGCCGCTTCAAGAAGAACAAGATCAGGTATATCGACTACAAGGATCCTGAGTTCCTCAAGAAGTTTCTGAATGAACAGGGCAAGATTCTCCCGAGGCGACTTACAGGTACATCTCTCAAATATCAGAGAAAGGTATCACAAGCTATCAAAAGAGCGCGTCACCTTGCGTTGCTGCCTTATGTAACTGACCTATTAAAATAAGGAGGACCGGAGATGGAAGTAATTCTAAAGCAGGAAGTGCCTAACCTTGGGCATAAAGATGATATAGTAAAGGTAAAGAACGGATACGCCAATAACTACCTTATACCCAAGGGTTATGCAGTTTTGGCAACCTCTTCGGCCAGGAAGGTACATGCCGAAAACCTGAAGCAGAGAGCCCACAAGGAAGAGAGTATTAGGCTTGAAGCTGCTGCTGTGGCTGAGAGTCTCGGCGGTCTTAGTCTGGTTATTGGGGCAAAAACCTCCACATCAGGAAAGATATTCGGTTCGGTAAATACCATACAGATTGCCGAAGCCCTTACAGAAAAGGGATTTGACATCGACAGGAAGAAGATATCAATTGAGGGTGATCAGATTAAGGAGGTAGGAAAATACAAGGCTACCATCAGACTCCACAGGGAGGTAAAGGTTGAGGTAGACTTTGAGATTGTTGCCGAGTAATAATGGTATAATGAAATAGCAAAAGAAGAGGCTGTCTCACAGGGGCAGCCTCTTTTCTTTTAATTCAGGGTATGGTCAAAACTGCAGTCTAATGCATCGATCACGGTTTTACTGCAATTGTTTCTATCTCTATCAGTGCTCCAAGAGGCAGTCCCTTTACTGCAAAGGCAGCCCGGGCCGGCTGGTTCTCAGTGTAGAACGAGGCATAAACCTCATTCATCTCCTTGAAGAATGACATGTCTGCAAGCAGACAGGTAGATTTCACCACGTTCTGGTAGGTGTATCCGGCCTCTTCGAGTATTGCCCCGATGTTTCTCAGTACCTGATCGGTCTGCTCCCTGATTCCGCCTTCCTTGATTGTTCCGGTTGCCGGATCGATGGGTATCTGACCGCTGATATAAAGCGTGCCGTTCACTTCAACTGCCTGGCTGTAGGGTCCTACGGCCGCCGGCGCCTTCTTTGTTGATATTATCTTCTTCATCGTAAATTGGTTGTTATAAGATTTTTTGTTGACGGTCACTATATTAACACAATCATACAGGCATTGAAATTACCACTTCTTTTTGCCTGATCAAAACAAAACTAAAAATTTTCACGGTAATCCTTCCTTCTCTCGTACTTGAGATCCTGCAACATTGCCGAGTTAATCCTG
>CAYUOS010000077.1:0-2977 GCA_964446435.1 uncultured Rikenellaceae bacterium
ACCTCACACCCCACACCTCACACCCCACACCCCACACCTCACACCCCACACCTCACATCCCACACCGCTATCAACACCCTTATGTTAATATGTTTATTTCTCACTAAAAGGGCTTAACATTGAGTCAATATTACCCTAATGTTAAGATACTCAGTACAGACCCATTGAACGGGTTAATAATTAACATCTTTCTGTTGATAACTATGCCTTGTATAAGGTTGCATGCTTTCCTATTTTAGCGGGACGGGGATAGCGAACCGGTGGTCGAACCTAACCAACTTAATTTCAGGTATTAACGTTTTCTTAAGGGTATTCTTTTTATGAGTGATTTGTTTGTGAATGAGCCTTCGGTAGAATTAACCGATGATAGTCAGGTCGTTGCGTTAAATCCTGATGAGGTTAAGCAAAAACCGGAATCCGATCCGGTACCTGATATTCAGCCAGAAATTAAGATCTATTCACATGAAGAGGCAGTCAACGCAAGCCGTGAGTATTTTCGCGGCGATGATCTGGCTGCAAGGGTTTGGGCAAACAAGTATGCCCTCAAGGACTCCTACGGCAATCTGTATGAAAAGACTCCTGACGATATGCACCGCCGGCTTGCATCTGAAATCTGCAGGGTTGAGAGGAAATACAGGAACCCGCTGCCCGAGGAGGTGATTTACAACACACTGAAGGATTTCAAATACATCATACCGCAGGGAGGGCCGATGACAGGTATCGGCAACGACTTTCAGATAGCCTCTCTCTCAAACTGCTTTGTTATCGGTAATGATGGATCCTCCGACTCATACGGTGGAATAATGAAGATTGACCAGGAGCAGGTGCAGCTGATGAAGCGACGTGGCGGTGTAGGACATGACCTGTCACATATAAGGCCGAAGGGCTCGCCGGTTCTCAATAGCGCACTCACTTCAACAGGGGTGGTGCCATTCATGGAGCGCTATTCAAATTCGACCCGTGAGGTGGCCCAGGATGGCCGCAGGGGAGCGCTGATGCTGTCGATTTCAATAAAGCATCCTGATGCCGAATCTTTCATAGATGCGAAACTCGAAAGCGGCAAGGTTACAGGGGCAAACGTTTCGGTAAAGATTAACGACGAGTTCATGCAGGCGGTGGCAGAGAAGAAGAGTTTCCGTCAGCAATACCCCATTGATTCACCAAACCCCAGGTACGTACACGACATTGATGCCACGAAACTCTGGGAGAAGATTGTGCATAATGCATGGCAGTCGGCAGAGCCGGGCGTTCTCTTCTGGGATACGATAAAGCGCGAAAGCGTGCCCGACTGTTATGCCGATCTGGGATATAACACCGTCTCTACAAATCCGTGCGGTGAGATACCTCTCTGTCCGTACGACTCATGCCGTCTTCTGGCAATTAACCTGTTCAGCTATGTGAAAAACCCATTCACACCTCAGGCTGAATATGACATGGAGCTTTTCAGGGAGCATGTCGGTCTTGCCCAGCGCATCATGGATGACATAATTGACCTTGAGCTTGAGAAGATAGATGCAATACTGGCCAAGATAGGCGGAGATCCTGAGATTGACGAGCTCAAGAGGGTTGAACTCAATCTCTGGAGGAATATAAGGCATAAGACTGAGGAGGGCAGGAGAACAGGTATCGGCATTACAGCCGAGGGAGATATGCTGGCAGCAATGGGCCTTCGTTACGGATCACCAGAAGCCAACAGCTTTGCCGTAGAGGTTCAGAAGACACTTGCTGTTGAGGCGTATAAGGCATCAACATACCTGGCTATGGAGAGGGGTCCGTTCAAAATATATGATGCAGCACGCGAGGCTAACAATCCGTTCATTCAGAGGCTCAGGGAGGCTGACCCGGTGTTGTACGAAAATATGGTTAAGCACGGTCGCAGAAACATTGCCCTGCTGACAATAGCACCAACCGGCACCACCAGCCTGATGAGCCAGACTACCTCCGGCATAGAGCCGGTATTCATGCCATACTACAAGCGCCGCAGAAAAGTCAACCCGAATGACAAGGATGTCAATATTACCTTTGTCGACGACGTAGGTGATTCATGGGAGGAGTACCTTGTGTTCCACCATAAACTGATCGACTGGCTGAGAATAAATGGTTATGACCCTGACATGATGAAGACGATGAGCGACACCGAGATTGACGAGATTGTTGCGAAGTCGCCATACTACAAGGCGAGCGCCAATGATGTCGACTGGGTGTCGAAGGTTAAGATGCAGGGGGCGATTCAGAAGTGGGTTGACCATTCAATAAGCGTGACGATAAACCTGCCGGCTGACGTGAAGGAGGAGATGGTAAGCGAACTCTATCTTACCGCATGGAGGGAAGGTTGCAAGGGTGTGACGGTATATCGTGACGGTTCGCGGACGGGAGTCCTTGTCGCGGCAAAGAATGAGAACAACAGGGAGACGGGTGACAGGCCGAGAAGGCCAAAAACCCTTGAGTGCGATATCATCAGATTCAACAACAATGATGAAAAATGGATCGCTTTTGTTGGGTTGCTTGACGGCACTCCTTATGAAATCTTTACCGGTCTCACCGATGAGGAGACGATGGTGATACCCAAGACCATCACCAAGGGAAAGATAATCAAGGTGAAGGACGAGGACGGCACCAGGTATGACTTCCAGTATACCGACAGGTATGGTTACAAGATTACCATGGGCGGATTGTCGCGGGCTTTCAACCCGGAATTCTGGAACTATGCAAAACTGATTTCAGGGGTATTGAGACTCGGCATGCCAATAAATGATGTGGTTAGCCTGGTGCAGTCGCTAAGGCTCGACAGCGAGTCAATCAACAACTGGAAGAATGGCGTCGAAAGGGCCCTCAAGAAGTACATACCCAACGGCACAAAGGCGAAGGGCAAATGCACAGAGTGCAAATCAGTCAACCTTGTCTATGAGGAAGGCTGCCTGACCTGCAAGGACTGCGGTCATTCCAAATGTGGATAGGGTATGGCGTAGTGTCATAG